>JAHEJE010000060.1 GCA_024639035.1 Alphaproteobacteria bacterium | reverse complement strand
ACCACCAGGCGGCCGCCGCTTTCGGGATCGTGGCGGGCCAGGCGCTTGGCCAGGTCGTCGGCATTGTTGTGGCGGAAGCGTACCAGGTTGGCGCCCGACAGGGTGCAGCCGTCGTAGATCGAGGAATGGCTGTCGGCATCGAGGAAGATGGTGTCTCTGGGTCCGGCGAGGCCGGCCATCATGCCCAGGTTCGCCTGATAGCCGGTGGTGAACACGATGCAACTCCTGCGGCCGAGGAAGTCGGCAAGCTCGGTTTCGAGCTGGCGGTGCAGGGCATAGGTGCCGTTGGCGATGCGCGACCCGGTGGTGCCGGTGCCGAAGTCGTCGAGCGCCTGCTTGCCGGCTGCAATGCAATCGCGGTCGAAGGTGATGCCCATGTAGTTGTTGGTGCCGGCAAGGACGGTCTCGCGGCCGTTGATCAGGGCGCGGGTGGGCGACAGGATGCGGTCGTTGGTGACGCCGACGGCATTGGTGCCGACGGCCAGCATGCGCTCCAGGCGCCTGGCGGTGTTTGCATGTTTGTCGAACAGGTCGATCATCGGGCCGCTATCCGATCCGGCTTTCGACCACCTTGACGAGGTCGGACACGGTGTGGGTGTCGCCCAGGACATTGAGCGGGATGTCGATGTCGAAGTGGTCCTCGACCTCCATGACGAAGTCCATCACGGAAACCGAATCGATGCTCAGGTCGGCGGAGAATTCGGTGTCCGGCTTCAGCTCGATGCCGTTCTTGTTGAACGGGATCAGCAATTCGCAGAGTTTGTCGAAGATGTCTTCGGGCGAGGCGGTCATGTCGATGGGTCTCCGGGATGGCGATTGGAGTGACTGGTAGCCTGCCCGGCGGCGGCGGGCAACAGCCCATGTGCACGGTACCAGGCCAAAGTCGTGGCGAAGCCTTCGTGGAAGCGGATGGTTGCCTGTTCGCTCAATGGCGAGGGTGCGGCGACCCAATTGGCATGGAACAACTCGTTGACCTTGCCGGGGCTCAGGATGTCGGGGCGCCCGGTCAGCCGGGCCTTTGTCTGGGCAATGTTGGCGGCCAGCGAAACCAGTGGCCGGGGCAGGAAATGGATGTCGACCTGGTGGCCGGTTACACCGCCGGCGATGGCGGCGATCTGCGGCCAGGAATAGCCGCCCGGAGTGCCGTCATCGCATTCATAGGTGCCGGCGGCTGCCGTTGTCAGGGCCAGGTCGAGGACACGGTTCGCCAGATCCTCGGCATGGATGAGCGAAAAGCGGGCGGTCCTGAGCGCCGGGATGAAGGCATGGCGGCGGGTCAGCTGCTGGAACAGCGGCAGGGTGGCGCGGTCGCCGGGGCCGTAAACGGCGGGCGGGCGCACGATGATCCGGGTCATGGCGGTGTCGAGCCGGCCGATACGGTTTTCGGCTTCGGCCTTGCTGGCGGCATAGGGGCTCAACTGCGGTTGGCGCGCGGCCAGGGAGGAGATGTAGACGAAGCGCCTTACGCCGGCGTGCGCGGCGGCGGCAGCCAGGTCGGCCGTCGCCTGGGTGTTATGCTCGGCGAATTCGGCCGGATGGGCGGCGGCGACGATGCCGGCGATGTGGATCAGCGTGCCGGTGCCCGCGACCAGTTGGTGGACGGCGGCCCGGTCGCGCAGATCGCCCTTGACGATATCCCAGTTGCCGGCCGTGCCGGCGAGTGCAGATGGGTCGCGGACCAGCAGCCGGGCGCCGTGGCCGCGGCCATGCAGCGCCGACAGCAGGTGGCGGCCGACAAAACCGGAACCGCCCGTCACTGCAATGTTGCTGGACATGTCTGTTCTGACCGCAGGCCGCCACCGGACCGGCCGGCCAGTCCCTAGCCGGCTGCGGCCATGCGCTGTGGAACCTCGGCCGGTGCGGCGGCATTGATCTCGGCGATCTCGCCGCTGAGATAGCGCTGCCGGGCGCCGGCGCGCGACAGCTTGCCGGATGAGGTGAACGGCAGGCTCCTTGGCGGGATCATCACCACCTGGCACTCGACGCCGCTGGTGCGGTTGACCGTGGCGCTGACCTGGCGGCGCATATCCTCGATCTCGCCTTTGTCCTTGGAACGGCACTGGACGAGGACGATGACGCTGTCGGTGCCGTCGCTGTTTTCGCCGGCAAAGGCGGCAACGTCGCCATCGCGCAAGGGCTCGATGTGCTCAACGGCCCATTCGATGTCCTGCGGCCAGATGTTGCGGCCGTTGTGCAGGATCAGGTCTTTCCGGCGGCCGGTGATGACGATCTGGCCGTCGAGCATGTAGCCCATGTCGCCGGTTTCGAGGAAGCCGTCCTCCAGCAAGGCATCGCCGGTTGCTTCGGGGTTGTTGAAATATCCGGTCATCAGGCTGTCGGAACGGGCCAGCACACGGCCGATGGCGCGTTCGGCAAGCTCGGCACCGGCATCGTCGACAACCTTGACGGTATGTCCGGGCAAGGGCCGGCCGCAGACCACGAAGGAGCGGACTTTTTCCGGATCGCCGGCGATGTCCGGCGAAGCCGGCACGGCGCGGCCGCGGGCCTTGTACATGGCCTTGTCGACGACGTCGGTGCGAACCGGCTCATCGACGTCGGCAATAGTAATGGCCAGGGTCGACTCGGCCATGCCGTAGCTCGGCAGAAATGCCCTGGCATCGAAGCCGGAGACCTTGAGGTTCTGGGCAAACAGGTCGAGGACGTCGGAGCGTACCATGTCGCCGCCGATGCCGGCGATGCGCCACTGGCTGAGGTCGAGGTCGACGGCGCCGCCGTTGATGCGGCGGGCTGCGAGATCGTAACCGAAGGATGGCGAATAGGCGATGGTGCAGCGGTTGTCCGACATCAGCTTGAGCCACAGGACCGGACGGCGGGCAAAGGCCGGGGTCGACAGATAGTCGACGGTGACCTGGCCCATCATCGGCGACAGGCAGAACCCGACCAGCCCCATGTCGTGGTAGAGCGGCAACCAGGAAAAGGCCCGGTCATCCGGCATGACCCGCATGCCGTGGCGAAGAATATCCCGGCAGTTGGTTGTGATCGCCTTCTGGGAAATCAACACCCCCTTGGGATGCGAGGTGGAGCCGGAGGAATACTGGATATAGGCGGCTTCGTCGGCCTTGAACGGGCTCAGCTCGGCGCCTTGAGTATCGATTGCCGCGAGTTCGTCGTGGGTCATCACCCGTTCAGTGCCGGCCTTCAGCGCGGCTTCGCGGATCGATTCGATCAGATCGTCGGGAGCAATTGCGGCGCAGGCCGCGGCGCTGGCGAGCATGCCGGCGATGCGTTCGGCATAGGCCTCGCGGCCGCCGATATGCATGGAATACGGCATCGGACACGGCAGCATGCCGGCATACTGGCAGCCGTAGAACACGTCCATGAATTTCGCACCGGTCTCGGCGACGACGGCAACCCGGTCGCCGCGCTTCAGGCCGGCGTTGATCAGCCTGGCTGCGGTGGCCTTTGCCCGGTCGCGCAGCTCGGCATAGGTCACGGCCGCTTCCAGAGCGCCGCGCGGTGAGTAGAAATTGACCCCGGTGACGCCGCGGGCGGCATATTCCAGGCCTTCGATCAGGGTGGTGAAATCGCCAAGCCGCTTTTCCAGGCCGGTGTTCAGATGCGGAAGCAATTCGACGGTGTCGCGGCCCGACTCCGTGCTCACGGCGGTCTTCGCGGTAGCTTCAACTGGCACTCGATTATCCCTCAGCCGTCAACAGCAAGCCGGCCCCAATGCCCGGATGCGTGTCTTCAATCAGTGTTGCTTTGATCCCACTTGTGCAGGAGGCATAAATAACAGTGGCTGTGCAATGCACAAAATCAAACACTGTTGCGGTTTGTAACATATTCTTACGTAAGGTTTTTCAGCCGCCGCGGGTCCACATGGCGGCCGCGACGAGCAGGCCCAGAACGCCGAGCGAAAAGCCGGCCAGCCAGGCCAGGATGAGGGCGGCGGTGCTGTGTCCAGGTGCGGGCGGTTCGGTCGGGCGGGATGCACCGGCCAGTTCGCGTTGCCGGGCGATCGTTCTCAGGGCGATAAAATCGCCAAGGTGCTGCACCATTTTGCCGCGATCGGTTGTTTCGGCAACGGTGTGATGACCGTCGCGGGTGTCCTGGACCAGGCGGAAGGTGCGCGGGTCCGGCTGCATGACGACGTAGCTGGTCAGATCGATCCACAAGCGCGGCGGGGTGCCGGTAAACAGGGTCGGGGCGATAAAGTCGCTGAATTCGGCGCGATTTTGCAGCAGCGGCTCGATGTCCTGCTTGAGGGCGTAGAGGCGCAGGGTCTCGGCGTCGCGAATGGCCATTGCGGCATCGAAATGGGCGCTTTCGGCCTGGCGCATGCGCTTCAGGGCGGCGTCCATCTCGCGCGATGTGTCAGAGGGGGTCTGCGATGTTGCCTGCGGCACGTCTTAGTGTCCCACGATGAACCAATTTCCGGTCAGGCGGCGCTCGATTGGCCTGCCTGAGGCCGGCTCTGGTCTCGTCATGCATATTCGGTGCCACAGGGCAGCACAGAGCAATTCCGGGGTAAACGGCTATTTCCGGCTGGACAGACGTATTGCGGCCACTTAACCTCTACGTAACGTTAGAAAATCCATGCCGGGGGCGAGAATGGCAGGGGCGGGCGCGAAAATGCGGTGCGAACGGCCGTTTATCCAGGGTTGCCGGCTGGTTGCGCTGTGGGCGCTTGCGCTGGCCGGCTTGCCACAGGCTCCGGCAGCGTTTGCCGGACAGGGGTATGCCCTGACCGGGGTCGGCGGTGGGCCGGACAGTTTCTACGGTTATCAGGGCATCATGTACGCGCCGCTCGGCAGCCTATCGGAAACCGGGCCGCTGATCCGGTTGTGGGGCAAGGGATTTCATTTCACCTACGAAACCGATCTGGCCAATTCGGCCAATCGCGAGATCAAGGCGTACGGCACCAGCGTGGAGGGAGAGGCCGGGTGGCAGTTTGCCGGCGATGCCGGACGTATCGCGCTTCTGGCCGGTGCGGCATGGCGCGATCACCGGTTGTCGCCGAACGATCCGGGCTCCGATCTGGAAGACGGGCGGGTGGGATTCCTGGCGACGTTCGACGGCGAATTGCGGCTGTCTGACCAGTTCGGGGTGATGGGCTATGCCAACTACCTGACCGGATTCGATCAGTATTGGGTGTCGCTGAAACCCTACATGGCAACCGCGGCGGGCTGGAAGGTCGGGCCGGAATTCGTGGTCTCGGGCGGTGACGACTACCAGCATGGCCGGGCCGGGGTGTTCTTCAATGGCTACGAGGTGGACCTCGGCGGCCTGGGCAGCATCTACCTTGGCGGCGAAGTGGGTGCCCGGTTCGATCTGGACACCCGCAATGTCGATCCCTATGCGGGGCTCAACGCCGGATTTCTGTTTTAGGTCAGAGTGGCCGTGATCGACGGTTGTGGATGATGGCGCTCAGCATTGGCATGGCCAGGCTCAAGCCGAGATAGCGGGCGACCTGATGGGTGGCGACGAAGGCCGGGTTGAGACCGAGGGCGAAGGCCAGGATGGTCATCACCTCGAGACCGCCCGGTGCGTAGGCCAGAAGCACGACCACAAGCGGCAGGCCGGTGAACTTGGAGGCAGCCAGGGCGCCGATGCCGGCCAGAGCGAGGGCGACAAGGAAGCCGGCCACGCTGGTGCCGAGTAGACGCTTGAGACGGGCCGGGGCGACATCCTGAAAGCGGATTCCGACCTGGGTGCCGAGCAGGACGAATGCCGGCACCAGAATCCATTGCGGCAGGCTGCCGGTTGCCTGTCCCGACAGGTGCAAGGCGGCGTTTGCAAGCATGGCGCCGATCAGGAAACCGGCCGGCAGACGCAGACGATGGGCGGCGTAACCGCCCAGGCCGCCGGCCAGGCAGACGAGCGCGAGTTCGCCCGGCGCTGCGGGTGCAGCCGGCGCTGCAACAGGCAGGCCGGCGTTCCCGGTTGTCATCACCAGAACAGGAAAGAACGCCACCAGGGCGAACAGCCTGATGCATTGAACCACGGCGACCCGGGGCATGTCGGCCCGGCGGTCGTCGGCCAGGGCCAGGGCCATGCCGAGCGCACCGGGCAGGCTGGAAAAGAAGGCGGTCGATATGTCCCACTTGAGGACCCGGCTGTAGAACCAGGTGCCGCATGCAATCATCGCCACGACGGTTGCGGCCAGGATCAACAGGCTGACCGGCCAGCGGGCGAAATTCTCCAGGCTCGACCAGGTAAAACTCGCGCCGACCTGAAGGCCGAGGGCGATGAAGGTGAGGTGTCGCAGCCAGCCGGGCATGGTCGAACGCCAGCCGAACAGCGAAGCCGCAGCGGCAAACACCATGGCGCCGGCGAGCCAGGGCGCCGGGAACGCCATCAACTGGAAGACCCAGCCGCCGGCAAGGGCCAACATGCAGATGACCAGTAGACGCACGGGTTCAGGCATTCGACAAAACCTTCATGGCGGTTCCGTACCATGGAACGCGGCCGGCAGCCATTGCGCTCAGGCGGGCGCTGCGGTGGTCTGGCGCAGCAGGAAGGGGGCGGGGAAGACGCGCGATGCGATCGGCGTGCCGTCGGCCAGATGGTGCAGAATGGCTTCGGCGGTCGCGGTTCCGATGGCGGCCGAGGGGACATCTATGGTGGTCAGGGCCGGGCTCAGGTGTTCGGTGATCGGCAAGTTGTCGAAGCCGACCACGGACAGATCGCCCGGGATCGACAGGCCCCGGTCGCGGGCCTCGAACATGACGCCCATGGCCAGAACATCGTTGCCGCAGACGATCGCGGTCGGGGGCTCGCCGTGCGCCAACAATTCACTTAGTCCGTCGCGTCCGTCCTGGTGCGAGTAGGGTTTTTCAACGAACCGCCGGCTGGTGCAGACGAGCCCATGCCGCCTCAGGGTTTCCTCGACACCCTGACGGCGGGCTCGGGCCCGGTCGTTGCCCTCGGTAACGCCTGCCACCATGCCGACCCGCCGGTGGCCGAGGCCGACAAGATGGTCGACGACGCCACAGGTGGCGGCGGCATTGTCGAAACCGAGGCACGGGATGGGCGGATTGTCCTGATGGCCCCAGATGGCCACCGCCGGGCACTTCGAAGACTCGATCAGGCGCCAGACATCATCGTGATGATCGAGGCCGACCAGCATGAGGGCATCGACGCCGCGCTCGATCAGGCGGCGGACATGCGCGATCTCGTGGATGTGATCGTAGCTCGAAACGGTGACCAGCATCGTATAGCCGTTGTTGGTCAAGGCGGCCTCGAAGGCGGCGACAGCGGTGGCAAATATGGCGTTGTTGAGGGTCGGGATCACCGCGCCGGCGGTGTGGGACCGGTTCGAGGCCAGGGCACGGGCAGCGCCGGAGGGCAGGTAGCCCAACCTGGTCACCTCGGCGCGGACCTTGTCGCGCAGGAACTGGCTGACGCTGTCGGGCTTGTTCAGGACCCGCGAGACGGTGGCGGTCGATACGCCGGCGGCAACGGCGATATCCTCGACCGTCGGCTTGAAAACCGGGTGGTTGTGGCGGCGGCGCCGTGCCCGCCGGGCGGAAATTCCTGTTCTGCCCGCGGCAGTCATGCTTGTGACACTTGACGTCTCCTCAAGAGTGACGCAATAGTATGATGTAAGCGCTTACATCGCAAGTTTTAACCGGCAGGGGCATGCAAGATCATTGCCGGGATGCTGGCGGAGATCGAGGCCGGCGGCGCGGCGACGACGGTGGCGTTCGGGCACTACAGCGGCGATGCGCGGTTGCGCAAGCGCTTCGCGGATGAAGAGTTCAAGTTTTCGATATAGGTCTGTATGGATGTCTGACGCCTTCGTTACCTCATTGT
The DNA here is from genome assembly GCA_024639035.1 of Alphaproteobacteria bacterium. Taxonomy (GTDB): domain Bacteria; phylum Pseudomonadota; class Alphaproteobacteria; order Rhizobiales; family Aestuariivirgaceae; genus JAHEJE01. The sequence continues at coordinate 3,313 of JAHEJE010000060.1, read as the reverse complement.
TTTCCCTCGACGGCCGGGTGGCATTGGTCACCGGGGCGTCGTCGGGCATCGGTCGGCACATGGCGCTGACCCTGGCGCGGGCGGGTGCGCAGGTGATTGGACTGGCGCGGCGGGCCGATGGATTGCAGACGCTGGTCAACGACATTGCCGGCGCGGGCGGAACCGGTGAGGCAATTGCCGCCGACCTGATGGCTGAAGACGATTGGGGCCGGCTGGCCGAAGCGGCATCTGAGGTTTTCGATGCACCGCCGGACATCCTGGTCAACGCGGCGGGGGTAAACCTGCGGCAACCGGCCGACGAGGTGACGCGGGACGGCTGGGAGCAGACACTGACGCTCAATCTCACGGTGCCGTTCTTTCTCGCCCAGGCGCTGGTGCCGGGGATGCGGGCAAAGGGGCATGGCAACATCATCAACATCGCCTCGCTGCAGTCGTACCGGGCCTTTGCCGGCGGCATCGCCTACGGTGCGTCGAAGGGCGGCGTTACGCAGATGACCCGGGCGATGGCGGAAGCCTGGTCGCGTGACGGCATCACCGCCAATGCGATTGCACCGGGGTTCTTTCCGACCGAACTGACGGCGCCGGTGTTCGGCAATGAAGACCTGTCGGCGCAGCATGCGGCGGCGACGGCGATCGGGCGCAACGGTGAGATGGTCGACCTCGACGGCATCACGGTGTTCCTTGCTTCGCGCGCTTCGGGTTACATCACCGGACAGGTGATCGGGGTTGAAGGGGGATACCTGGCAAAATGAAGGCACTTGTGTATACCGGCCCGCATGGCATGGACTGGCGTGATGCGCCGGACCCACAGCCTGGCCCTGGCGAGGCGCTGATCACGGTCGAAGCGGTGGGTATCTGCGGGTCGGACATGCATGCCTGGCACGGTCACGACGAGCGCCGGCCGGCGCCGCTGATCCTCGGCCATGAGGCGACGGGCATTGTCCAGGCAGGGACGCTGGCCGGCCGGCGGGTGACGGTCAACCCGCTGGTCACCTGCATGGCATGTGAATACTGTGCGGGCGGGCGGACGAACCTGTGTGCTGAGCGCCAGATCATTTCCATGCCGCCGCGCGAGGGCGCGTTCGCCGAGTTGCTGGCGATGCCGGAGCGCAACCTGGTCGAGGTGCCGGGCGGGGTGGATGTGCGCAAGGCGGCGCTGGCCGAGCCGATTGCCTGTTCCTGGCATGCGGTGCGGCTGGCCGAGGCGGCATTGCAGCCGCCGCTGGCCGAGGCGCGGGTGGTGATTCTCGGCGGCGGGGCGATCGGGCTCGGCGCGGCGCTGGCGGCAAAGGTGTTCGGTTGTCAGGACATCTGGATTGCCGAGACCAATGCACTGCGGCATGGCGCGCTCGAGGCGGCCGGGCCTTTCAAGGTTTACGATCCGCTGACCGAGGCCGGTCCGGACATGGCAAGCGCGCAGGTGATCGTCGATGCCTTCGGCGGCGAGGCGACACGGGCGGCGGCCACGGCGCTGGCGAGACCGGGTGGGGTGATCGTTCATATCGGGCTGGCCGGCGGGGCACCGGGGCTCGATGTCCGCAGGATGACGTTGCAGGAGATCACCTTCATCGGCACCTATACCTACACCATGCAGGATTTTCGCGACACGGCTGCAGCCATCTTCGATGGCCGGCTTGGGGCGCTGGACTGGTTTGAAGAACGTGCCCTCAAGGACGGCGCCGCTGCCTTTGACGACATCAACGCCGGCCGGGTTGCCGCGCCCAAGATCGTCCTGAACCCCCATGGATGAAGGAGCAGAAAGGCGTGCGCATTCCGCAATTGCTTGTCCATGACAAGAAGGACAACGTTGGCGTTATGGTCGTTGAAGACCTGACGGCCGGGGCCGAGACGAGGGTATGGTGACCGAGGACAATTCGGATTTCAGGCTAATGGCCAAGGCAGATGTGCTGATCGAGATGATCCGCCGCACGGCCAACGGCCGCAACACGGCGGCTGAAGCGCTCGGTCACCGCGAGTTCGCGATGACCAAGCTGTATCGCTCGGCCTAGGCGGGCCTTGCCTCTTTCCGGGGGCAAGAGATTGGTGTTGCGCAATGCGAGTGGGATCGATGGCTGATATCGTCATCAGCGAGTTCATGGACGAGGCGGCACTGGCGGATGTGCCGGAGCGCTATTCGGTCGTCTATGATCCTGAGCTGGTCGATCAGCCTGAGCGGTTGATGGACGCGGCAGAAGATGCGCGGGCGCTGATCGTGCGCAACCGGACCCAGGTTCGCGGGGCGTTGCTGGAGGCGATGGGCAGGCTGGAATGTGTTGGCCGGCTTGGGGTCGGACTGGACAACATCGACGTTGCGGCTTGCGCGGCGCGCGCTATCGAGGTGTTTGCGGCGACGGGAGCCAATGACGTCAGCGTGGCCGAATATGTGATGACGGCGGCGCTGATGCTGAGGCGCAAGGCGTATGGCGCCAAGGCGCAGGTTGCGGCCGGTGAATGGCCGCGCCAGGCGCTGATCGGCCGCGAGGTGTCCGGCGCAGTGATGGGACTTGTCGGGCTGGGCGCCATTGCGCGGCAGGTGGCGGTGCGGGCTGGAGCCTTCGGCATGAAAGTGATCGCGTACGATCCTCATGTCGGCGCCGACGATGCGGTGTGGCGCACGGTTGGGCGCCGGTCGCTTGGCGAGCTTGTGGCCGAGGCCGATGTGTTGAGCCTGCATGTGCCGTTGTGCAAGCAGACACGGCATCTGATCGGCGCGACCGAAGTTGCCGGCATGAAGCCCGGTGCGGTGCTGATCAATGCGGCGCGCGGCGGGGTGGTGTGCGAGGCGGCGGTTGTGGCCGCAATGAGGGCGGGCCGGCTCGGCGGGCTGGCGCTGGATGTCTTCGAGGACGAACCGTTGGCAGCTGAGGCGGGCGGCAGGTTCGCCGGGCTGGACAACGTCATCCTGACGCCGCACATCGCCGGGGTTACCGAGGAAGCCAACCGCCGGATCAGTTTTGCCACCATTGCAAGTGTTGTGAACAGGTTGGAAGAAAACGATGACTGAGACGGTTACGGTAAGTATTTCTGATGCCGAGGCGGCGATTGCGGCAGCGCTTGAAGCAGCGAACACCTGCCCGGCGATTGCCCGCCCGGTGGCACAGGCGCTGGTGGCAGCAGAGGTCGACGGGCAGAAGGGCCATGGTTTTTCGCGGGTGGCCTCATATGGCGCCCAAGCGCGCTCGGGCAAGGTGGACGGCCATGCGACGCCGGTGCTGGAGCGGGTGATGCCGGCGTTCCTCAAGGTCGATGCGGGCAACGGGTTTGCCTTTCCGGCGCTGGACCTGGCGTGTGATGCGCTGGTCGAGACCTGTGC
>JAHEJE010000059.1 GCA_024639035.1 Alphaproteobacteria bacterium | reverse complement strand
CGAACAGGCCGTGGCATCGAACTTCGACCTCGATGACCTGCGCTGCCGCATGACCGCCACGGGCCACCCGCTGGTCGCAACCATCCGCGCCCTCGAAGCCGTGTGCGGCGATGCTGGCCGCCACGTGCACTTTGGCGCCACCACCCAGGACATCATGGACACCGGCCTCGTCCTGCAAATCCGCCCGGGCCTGACGCTGATCGAGGCCCAGCTGCGCCGTTTCATTGCCGCCCTGTGCGATCTCGCCGAGCGCCACAAGGCGACGCCGATTTCGGGACGCAGCTACGGGCAGCAGGCGGTGCCGGTCACGTTCGGCTTCAAGATGGCCGTGATTGCCGACGAACTGGACCGCCACCTGACCCGGCTTGAGCAACTCAAGCCGCGATTGCTGGTCGGCAGCCTGCACGGCGCCGCCGGCACCCTGGCCACACTGGGCTGCAAAGGTCCGGCTGTCCGCAGCGCGATGATGCGCATCCTCGGACTGGGTGAAGCCGGCATCTGCCGCCACACGGCGCGTGACGGTTTGGCGGAATGCGTGTTCGTCCTGTCGTTGATCGCCGCAACGGCGGAAAAACTGGCCCGCGAGATCGCCAACCTGCAACGCAGCGAAATCGCCGAGGTTCGCGAACCGGCCGGCGATGCCACGGTCGGCTCCTCCACCATGCCGCAAAAGCGCAACCCTGCCCTGTCGCATTCGGTGATTGCCGTTTCCCGGTTGGTTCGGCGCCAGGCCGGTACCATGCTGGAAACCATCCAGCACGAGCACGAACGCGATCCGTCGGCCTGGCAGACCGAATGGGCGGTGATCCCCGAGACCTTCATCATGACCTCGGCGGTCCTCGATCGCATCATTCAGATCGTCTCGGGACTGGAGGTCGATGCCGAGCGCATGCGCGAAAACCTCCTGGCCAGCGGCGGCCACGTCAATGCCGAAGCGGTGATGATGCACCTGGCCCCCCTGATCGGGCGCCCCGAGGCCCATCACGCCGTCGCCGAGGCTTCCAGGCAGGCCGCGGCCGATAAGGCGTCGTTTCTCGATTGCCTGTGCGATCAGCCGGCGGTTTCGCAACACCTGTCCCGCCACAAGATCGAAGACCTTCTGCAGCCGGAGTCCTGGCTCGGTGAGGCGATTTCAGTCACTGAGGACGTATTGGGACGGCTGTCAGGCCGTTGACAGGCAGTCGGCAACCAGCGCCATGATCTCGAACATGACCGTCGAGGCCACCATCGAGGTGATGTTGTTGGGCTGATCCTTGGTCGGCATCAGGCACACCACGTCGCCGCCGATGACGGTCTTGCCGCGCACGCACCTGAGCAGTTGGTTGGCTTCATCGATCGAGAATCCGCCAACCCCCGGCTCGAGGTTCGAAACCGCCGGGGCGACGCTCGGGTCCAGGCAATCAAGGTCGAAGGTGATGTAGACCGGCCCGTCGCCCAGGCGCGTGCGGATGATGTCGCAGGCCGCCGCCGCACCGATCTCGCGATAGCGCTGCATGGTGATCACCTCATAGCCAAGATCGACCGATGACTGCAGCCAGTCGAGCGAGCGGGTATGGCCCCGCAGGCCGATCTGGACGCTGCGCTGGGCATCAACATGGCCTTCCTTGACCAGATAGGCGCCCCAATGCGCTGCCGAACGCTTGGCGCCGAGAAAGTGGTCGAGCATGTCGTAAGTATCGGTATGAGCATCGATATGCAGCAGGCCGGCCTTTGCCCCTCCAGTCAATTTCGCTTCAGGTCCCGCAATCGCCTTCAGGATCCCGCCGGTGATCGAATGATCGCCGCCGATCGACACCGGCCTGGCGCCTGCCTGGTCGATGTTCCGGTAGAAATCGGTGATTTGCGCGATGCAGTGTTCGTTGTTGTTGGCCTGCGGAAACGGCACGTCGCCGAGATCGCTGACCCGATGGCCGGCCCACGGGTCGATGCCGAAATCGTTGTGAACCCGGCCGCCAAGCCATCCCGACACGTTGCGCACCGCGCGCGGCCCGAGGTGCTGGTCGCGTTCCGTCGTCCCGTTGCCGGTCGAATGGGGCACGCCGACCAACGCGATATCGCAGTTGGCCGGGTCCTTGTCGTGTTCGGCCCCCAACAGGGTCGGCACCCCCCACCAATAGGTTCCCTCCAAAACCGCATCATGGATATCGCCGGTGCCCATAATCCTTCTCCCGATGTTGGCGGTGCCAGTCAGGCCCGCTATGCTGCAAACAGCACTAAGGATGGCCACGTTGCCCAAGTCCAGTCCAAATTTCGGCCAATCTCCCGGTTTTTGCCGCGACTGCCTGAATGAAGCGAAAACCCGGGCCGGCACCTGCCGAACATGCGGCAGCCCGCGGTTGTTTTTCCACGACGAATGGTCCGGTTTGCCCATCGCGCACATCGACTGCGATGCGTTCTACGCCGCGGTCGAAAAGCGCGACAAACCCGAGTTAAGGGACCTGCCGGTCATGATCGGCGGCGGCAAGCGCGGTGTCGTTTCGACAGCCTGCTATATCGCCAGGATTTCCGGCGTCAGATCCGCCATGCCGATGTTCAAGGCCAAAAAGCTATGTCCCGACGCAGTCGTATTGCCGCCCGACATGCAGAAATACGCCCGCGTCGGCCGCGACATCCGTCGGCTGATGCGTGAATTGACCCCGCTGGTCGAGCCGTTGTCGATCGACGAGGCCTTTCTCGACCTGACCGGCACCGCCCGGCTGCACGGCAAGCCACCGGCCATCAGCCTTGCCGAACTGACCCTGAAAATCGAACGCGAGATCGGCATTACCGTCTCGGTCGGCCTGTCGCACAACAAGTTCCTGGCCAAGATCGCCTCCGACCTCGACAAGCCGCGCGGTTTTGCGGCCATCGGCGCGGCGGAGACCCTGACGTTCCTGGCCGGCAAGCCGGTCAGCCTGATCTGGGGCGTCGGCAAGGCCACGCAAAAGGCCTTGGCCAAACACGGCATCACCACGATTGCCCAGCTTCAATCGATGGAAAAGGTCGACCTCATGCGCAATTTCTCCGGCATTGGCGCCCGGCTGTACCACCTGGCCCGCGGCGAGGATACACGCAAGGTCTCAAATCAGGGCGAGACCAAGAGCATCAGCTCGGAGACAACCTTCTTCGATGACGTGAAAGACCTGCCCGAGCTTGAACGCATCCTGTGGACCTTGTGCGAAAAGGTCTCCTACCGGGCAAAGAAGGCCGGTCTCGCCGGACAGACCGTAGTGCTCAAACTCAAGACGGCAGATTTCCGCACCAGGACGCGCAACGTCTCGCTCGGCGATCCGACCCATCTCGCCGACCGCATTTTCGCCGCCGCGCGGCCGATGCTTGCCAAACAGGCCAACGGAACCCGGTTCCGGCTGATCGGCATCGGCATCTCGAACCTGCTTGCCGTCGACCATGATCCGGCACTCGACGATCTCGATTTCAATGCCGCGCAGCGCGCCCGCGCCGAACTGGCGATGGACAGCCTGCGCGAAAAATTCGGCAAGGGCGCGGTGAACCTGGGCCGCGGTCTGAAATCGCAACGTAAGGATTAGAGCACTTTTCGATCATACGGGATCACTTGATGGAGCCAAATTCGTTCATATGGCAGGCGCAGTGCGCAGCGCGATGCGGTGCATCGGGCAAGCGCTGCAACGCACCAGATGGGCGAATTTGGCCCACCGCAGGCCGGATTTCCGCGCCTCCTGGACGTCACCATGCTCGGCTTGCGGTCAACCAGACCGCCGCGCCGACCATGCCTAGCCAGCAGACGCGGAAATCCGGTCAAGCGATTCCGTATGATCGAAAAGTGCTCTAGAGCGTTGGCTCAGGCCGATTTGGCCAGGGTGTCGAACCGCATCAGCGTCTCGATCAGTCGCGGCATATCGGCGAGCGGCACCATGTTGGGCCCGTCCGACGAGGTTGTGTTGTCGGGGTCGTCGTGGGTCTCGATGAAGACCCCGGCGACACCGACCGCCACGGCGGCCCGGCTGAGGACCTCGACGAACTCGCGCTGGCCGCCCGACGATGTCCCTTGCCCGCCCGGCTGCTGCACCGAATGGGTGGCATCGAACACCACCGGCGCCCCGTAGCCGGCCATGATCGGCAGGGCGCGGAAGTCGGACACCAGGGTGTTGTAACCGAACGAAGCCCCGCGCTCGGTCACGATCACGTTCGGATTGCCGCTGTCGGTCACCTTGGCGATGACGTTCTTCATGTCCCAGGGCGCAAGGAACTGGCCCTTCTTCACATTCACCACCGCACCGGTCGCCGCCGCTGCGGTCAGCAGATCGGTCTGCCGGCACAGGAATGCCGGAATCTGCAGCACATCGCAAACCTCGGCAACCGCGGCGCACTGGCCCGCTTCATGAACATCGGTGACGATCGGCAGGCCGAATTCGGCCTTGAGGTCGGCAAACACCTCCAGGGATTTGTCGAAGCCCAACCCGCGCGTCGCGCTCAGACTGGTCCGGTTCGCCTTGTCGAACGATGACTTGTAGATCAGACCGATGCCGGCAGCCACGGCCATCTCGCGCAGCCTGCCGGCCATGGTGAACGCATGCTCGCGGCTTTCGAGCTGGCACGGACCGGCGATCAGCGTCAAGGGCAGGCGGTTGCCGATTGTAACGGGGCCCACCCGTACCGATTCATTTACAGCGTTGTTCATGTCACATCGTAGATCATGCAGGTACACGAGCCGTGTGCATATAGCTTTCCGCCCGCATCGACAAGGCGGCCCTCGGAGGTCGCCATCCGGCGGCCGGCGTGGACCACTTCAGCCCGGCAGGTCACCAACCCGGTTTGCGTCGTCATCGGCCGCACATAGTTCACCTTCAGTTCGATCGTTCCATAGCTGCGGCCAGGCCCCAATACAGTCTCGACGGCGCAACCGAGCGCACTGTCGAGGATCGTCGCCGCCCAGCCGCCATGTACAGTATTCTGCGGGTTGAAATGCTCAGTCCCGGGCGTTCCCTGAAACGTCGCCATGCCCTCGCCGATTTCGCACAGTCGCATGTCAAGCAGCACACCCATCGGCGCCGCACCCGCCGGGCTGTCCATGAGCTGCCTCAGCCGCGCCATTCCGTCGACGCTGTAACGCTCATCCGCCATCTCAGTGCGCCTTGTGCGTGAACGCAGCCGCCACACCCATAAGCTCCGATGCGCACACCGTGATCCTGTCACCCGCGTCGTTATACCTGGGCCCGGCCCGGTCGAGACACTTCGCAACCGCGCCCAACTCGTCGACATTCACGGTGAAACCTGCGAGCCGGGCACCGTTGCCGAGATCGGGTGAAATCGAGCGATAACGATCTTCAAACAGCGCCGGTGTCATCACCGATACATCACCGCGGGGCGTGCTGACGGTCAGCCGTCCGGCAGTCTCATCAGCGTGCCGGATACCGGTGAACCCGGCCAGAAACGCCCGATGGCTGGCCGGATGGTCGCTGACGATCGCAACCTCGGCGAGGGACCGGGCGGTGTTCGCATGGCGCTGGTATTCAGTCTTCCAGAAGTGCTCCGGCGCATGTTGCCGGCAGGTGAAGAAGGCTGCATCCGGCATCCCCGGATCAACGGCAAAGGCCAGAGAAAACCCCACGGTCACCGCCGACCCATCCGGCAGGCCGGCTTGGCGCGAAAACTCGAACGGCGCGAAGGTCTGCAGGTTGTGCGCCCGATAGCGCGCCAGATCAGCCCCGGTGTCGGCGCTTTCCAGCACCAGCATCGAGGCGCCCTGACGGCGGGCGAGAAAATCCCGGTTGAACGCCGAGAACGAAAAGTGCCCGGACGTCGCCGGCACGATGTCGGCCGGTTCCATCACCGTCAGCACCTCCAGAAAACTGCCCTGCAGCTGGATATTGCTGTTGCCGGTGCCAAACGGATGCTGTGCCTTCGGCGCCATGGTGAAGCCGGCCGCCTGATAGAGGGCACGCGCGGCATCCAGGTCCTCTACACAGATGACCAGATGATCGATGCCGCTCAAGCCGGTTTCTCCGGCTCGCGGCGACCGCCGATCTGCACCGGGCCGATGCCTCCCAATCCCTTGACATGGATATCCTGCTGCGGGAACGGGATCTCGATCCCGGCCTCCTTCAGTGCTTTGAAGATCTTGAATCTCAGCTCGCTGCCGACAATGGTGACCCATCCGACATCGGCGATATAGGCCCGCAGCTCGAAGTCCAGCGAACTGGCACCAAAATTCATGAACACGACAAACGGTTCCGGAAACGCCACCACACGTTCTGTTTCGTAGGCGCAGTTTAGCAGGATCTCCTTCACCTTTTCCGGATCGCTGTTATAGGCAACGCCGACCGGCACACGCACCCGGCCACTTTCATCGTTATGATACCAGTTGCTCACCGGCTCTGAAATCAGGTTTGAATTCGGAATGATCACCGAACACCGGTCGAAGGTTTCGATCTCGGTCGAGCGCACATTTATCCGTTTCACGATGCCCTCGCCGCCTGTCACAGCGATCCAGTCCCCCACCTTGATCGGCCGTTCGGCGAGCAGGATCAGACCGGACACGAAGTTGTTGACGATCGACTGGAGGCCAAAACCGATACCGACGCCAAGCGCGCCGAAGACGATTGCCAAGTTCGAGAAATCAAGCCCGGCCGACGTTACGGCAATCCCTGCCGCCAGCATGATGCCGGCGTAATTTGTGCCAGTGCGGATGGAATTGCGGATGCCGGCATCCAGATTGGTGCGCGCCAATACCCGGCGCTCAAGCCACGCCGTAAACAAACGTGCCGCCAACAGCCCGATGATCAGAACCAGAACGCCCAACAGGATGCTGGACAGTTCGATCCTGATATCGCCGATCTTGAAGCCGAAGAACGCCGCGATCATCCAACTCTGGAAATCGATCCAGGTCAGCGTCCATTGCACCAGGACAATCGGTATGCCGAGCAGAACGACACCGACGTCGGCCAACGAGGTGAGCACAAGCCCGAGCGTGGAGATCGCCCTGTCACTGAGCGAGACGGTGCGTTGCAGGAACCTGCCGACGAGACTTTGCTGGTCCAATGCGCTGTGCACCACCGCATCGATGAGATGACGCAGCATGACCAGCAGCACCACCAGGCCCGATGTCGCCACAATGCGGGTCAACAGGTAGTAGGCAAGCTCGATGCGCGAAACCAGCAGCGCAAGCGCACTCACCAGCAAGACCAGCCATATCAGGTGGAACACATAACGCGACCACTCGAAATAGAACCTGCGCACGACCCCCTCGGTCGCCACGGTCTCTATGGCCTCGCCGCTGCGCACCACCACCAGGAAAATGCCGATCAGGACCGCCAAGGCAATCGATAGTGCCGCTTTCCAGCCCAGCAGGAATTCCACCGGCAGGAACGTCAGACTGGCGACCTCCTCGACGACCAGTCGGCTGCCCGCCAGTATGAAGATGATCGCCCCGATCTGATAGGCCTTGCGGGCACTGGATGTGTCCAGATTGACGAGCCGCAACTTCGGATTGCCGGGGCGGAACGTCGCGCGCAACAGCGCCAGCGGAACGATGATCCCCAGCGATGTCCTGAGAGCGGCCAGTGTTACTCTGCCAGGTCGTGGTTGCAGGTTGGCAAGCAATTCGATCGCGGCACCGGCAACCAGCAATATGGCGATCGAGAACAGCGGGATTCGGATCGCCCGCCACATCCGCGGCAACTCTTCCCTGTCCAAGGGAAGATCCCTGGGACGGTGCCAGCCGATCCACAGCGCCGCGATCAGCAGATAGGCTGCCGTGAAGGTGAAGACGACGAACCAGAAACTGCTGCCGGCTTCCGATGTATCTGATCTCCATGAGCCGATCAGAACCGAAAACCGCTCAAAGAACTGCGGCACGCTGGACAGCGCGTCGATCCACAGGTTCGGATTGATGACCGACCTCGTGCCTTCAAGCACCATGGCCACGAAATCGCTTCGCTGGCGTTCGGCAATATGATCCAGCAACTGCACCGCTTCCAGGTTGATCAGCTCGAGCTGCGTGGCGGCACTGTTGATCCGCGCCGACAGCGTCATCAGGCGCATCCGCTCGGCCGCGATGGCATCAGCTTCGCTATCGCCGGATTTCGGCGGTTCGCCCAGCTTCTTGAGTTGAGCTTCAACTTCCCTTTTTGGAACGCTGAGAACGTTCTGAGCGGCCAGCGTTTCGGTACGAAGGTCCTCAAGTTCACTGCGTGCCTTGGTCAGATCCTCGGCTCTGACCGAGGCAATCGACACATCGGCCTTTAGCTTTTCCACCTCTGTTTTCAGATCCACGGCCGCTCGCTCTGCGCGGCCCGCAAGGTCCGCTGGCGTTTGTGCAATTGCCAGAGATGCCGGCCAGGCCAGGCAGAACAGCATCGACAACAACACCATCAGAAAACTGAGCGATGCTGTGCGGTTGGATGTCATGATCGACATTGTCGGACGATTCCCAAGCGTTTGCCTACACCAGGCGGCTCTGCTCAACGGCGGCAGCGATAAACGACGCAAACAATGGATGCGGCTGGAACGGCCGCGATTTCAGTTCGGGGTGATATTGCACGCCGATGAACCACGGGTGGTCGGGCAATTCAACAATTTCCGGCAGCAACCCGTCCGGCGACAATCCCGAAAACCGCAGTCCTGCCGCTTCCAGCTTGTCGCGGTAGCGCATGTTGACCTCGTAGCGATGCCGGTGACGCTCGGAGATGTTCCGGGCGCCGTAGATTTCAGCGACCTTCGATGTCTCGCCCAAGGTTGCATCGTAGGCGCCAAGCCGCATGGTCCCACCAAGGTCGCTGGACGATCTGCGCTGCTCAAGCTCGTTTCCACGCATCCATTCCGTCATCAGGCCGACAAGAGGCTCCTTGGCCGCGCCGAACTCGGTTGAATTGGCATCGGCAATGCCGGCCATGTTGCGCGCCGCTTCGATCACCGCCATCTGCATGCCGAAGCAGATGCCGAAATAGGGTACGTCGCGCTCACGGGCAAACGTTGCCGCCTTGATCTTGCCTTCGGCCCCGCGCTCGCCAAATCCGCCGGGCACCAGAATGCCATGCACGCCTTCAAGGAACGGTGCGGGATCTTCCTTTTCGAAAATTTCGCTCTCGATCCACTGCAGATCGACCCGCACCCGATTGGCGATCCCGCCGTGAACCAGAGCTTCGTTGAGCGACTTGTAGGCATCAAGCAGACCGGTGTACTTGCCGACTACGGCAATCGTCACCGTGCCTTCGGGATTGGAAATGCGCTCGACGATCTCCTGCCAGCGCGACAGGTCCGGCGCCGGGGCATCGTCGATGCCGAATGCCGCCAGCACTTCGTTGTCGAGACCCTCGTTATGATAGGCCAGCGGCACCTGATAGATCGAGCTGACATCCAGCGCCTGCACCACCGCCGTTGGCCGGACATTGCAGAACAGCGCTATTTTCCGGCGTTCGTTGGCCGGAATTTCGCGATCCGCCCGGCACAACAGAATGTCCGGCTGGATGCCGATCGAGCGAAGCTCCTTCACCGAGTGCTGGGTCGGCTTGGTTTTCAGTTCACCGGCTGCGGGAATGTAAGGCAACAAGGTCAGATGCAGATAAATGCAATCCCCCCGCGGCAGATCGTTGCCAAGCTGACGAATGGCCTCGAAGAACGGCAACCCTTCGATGTCGCCGACCGTGCCGCCGATTTCGCACAGCACGAAGTCGTAGTCCTCGTTGCCATCCAGCACGAAGGCCTTGAGCGCATCGGTGACATGGGGGATGACCTGCACCGTGGCACCGAGATAATCGCCGCGCCGCTCCTTGGCGATGATCTCCTGATACAGCCGCCCGGTGGTGATATTGTCCTGCTGATTGGCCGAACGCCCGGTGAAGCGCTCGTAGTGCCCGAGATCGAGGTCGGTTTCGGCCCCGTCGTCGGTGACGAACACCTCGCCGTGCTGATAGGGGCTCATGGTCCCCGGATCAACGTTCAGGTAGGGGTCCAGCTTGCGCAGACGCACGGAATAACCACGCGCCTGAAGCAGAGCTCCGAGAGCTGCAGACGCCAGACCCTTGCCGAGAGAGGAGACCACGCCGCCAGTGATGAAAATATACCGCGCCATGGGATTTTGGATATAGCGGGAGTCGCCCGCCCTGCAAAGCTTTAGTTTGTTTTACACACAGCCAAAGCGTTCGCCGCGCTCAATTCTCCCGCTCGCCGACCAAGGGCACCAGAAACACGAAACACGCGCCCAGGAACAGTACGCTGCCAGCGGTGCTGAAGACATCTCCGGCCCGTATGCCGGACGCGGTAAACATGGCCGCAGACACCAGAAAAATGACCCAGCCGGCAATTTCGAATGTGCGTTTTTGCAAGAAGTTCATTGTAGTCTCCAATCACTCCGTCAGGCCAAATCCGCGCCAAGCGCATTGGCGACCATGTTCTGGAAGTGATGCACCGCGTGCTCGGACAGCTCGGAGCGATCCTTGTCGACGATGAACCGGCCCTGGTTGTAGCCCTTGGACTTCAGCCCGCGCTGCACGCTTTCGCAGAGCCCGATATCTTCCGGCTGCAGCACATCCTTCTGATAGTCCATCGCATCCTTGACCTGCTTGCTGGGCTTCGGGTCCGGCAGGAACCAGTCCTGGAACTCGATGGTTGTTTCCGGCCCGGCCGGGTTCATCTGCAGCACCGAAATATTCGGCTCGCCCGGATAGACCCAGATCGTCAGGTTCGGCCACACGAACCACCCGGCATAACCGAAGTCCACATCACCGGTCTCGAAGTGATAGGCATTGTTGTCCGTCGAGCGCACCGCATCCGACAGATGGCTCGAATAGATGCCGTGGACCTGGGACCGGTAGCTGTCCATGTCGACCAGGTCGACGAAATCCTTGTGCGCGGTATGGCAGTGGTAGCACTCAAGGAAGTTGTCCATCAGTATCTTCCAGTTCGACGCCACCTCGTAGGTGTCGCGCTGGGCAAAGACCACGTCATCGACCCGCGGCGCATAGTGGAGGATTTCCGCTTCCAGATTGCCGGTCTGCTCGCTGAACGAGGTCGCATCGGGATCGAGGTTGACCATGATCAGCCCGCAGAACGCCTCGACCTTCACCGGCTTGAGCGAGAAATCGCACTTGTTGAAGCCGTCCACATTGTCGCTGTTGCGGGCCGCCCGCAGATTGCCGTCATGGTCGAAGGACCAGGCATG
>JAHEJE010000058.1 GCA_024639035.1 Alphaproteobacteria bacterium | reverse complement strand
GCCTGGCGCTCGGTGACCGAAATGACGCCGCGGGCATCGAGCAGGTTGAAGACGTGGCTGGCCTTGATGCACTGGTCGTAGGCCGGCAGGGCCATTTGATGCGCCCTGCCCTCGCCTGCCCCGGCTTTGAGGATGGCTTGGCATTCCTTCTCGGCATCTTCGAAGTGGCGGTGCAGAATTTCGGTGTCGGCGTGCTCGAAATTGTAGCGCGAGTATTCCTGCTCTGACTGTAGGAAGACATCGCCGTAGGACACGCGCGCATCGCCCTCGCCGCCGTTGAAGTTGAGGTCGTAAACGTTGTCTACGCCCTGGACGTACATGGCCAGCCGTTCAAGGCCGTAGGTCAGTTCGCCCGAAACGGGGGCGCAATCAAGCCCGCCGACCTGCTGGAAATAGGTGAACTGCGACACTTCCATGCCGTCGCACCAGACCTCCCAGCCAAGACCCCAGGCACCGAGCGTCGGGCTTTCCCAGTCGTCCTCGACGAAGCGGATATCATGGTTGAAGCGGTCGATGCCGATGGCATAGAGCGAACCGAGATAGAGCTCCTGCAGATCGTCCGGCGAGGGTTTCAGGATGACCTGGTACTGATAGTAATGTTGCAGGCGGTTGGGGTTTTCGCCGTAGCGGCCGTCGCTGGGGCGGCGCGATGGCTGGACGTATGCCGCACGCCAGGGCCTGGGACCGACGGAGCGCAAGGTGGTGGCCGGGTGGAAGGTGCCGGCGCCAACCTCCATGTCGTACGGCTGCAGGATGACGCAGCCGAGCGCTGCCCAGTATTGGTGCAGCGTAAGAATGAGATCCTGAAAGGATCTGGTGGGCTCTAGGCTGGAGGCAGCCATGTGGTGAGTTCCGCGGTGGTTTTCATGAAAACGGGGCGCCGATTCGGCGCCGCCGTTCAAGTCGCGCGCACGTTATGGCGCACGCACCGCACGGTCAAGCAAACTTGCCGGAAATTGGAGCGATCAGTCGCGGTCGACAGGCCGGAAGACACCGGTCTCGGGGTCTTCGCGCAGGGTGGTCACCCGGGAATTCCCGTCCGCCTCAGCGGCCTTGCGCACCTTGGCCTTGGAGGCTTCGACTTTCTGGCCGATGTGGCGCAGAACCATGAGGGCAAGGCCCGCGGTCAATACGGTTGTCAGAACTTTCAAAAGCATGGGCGTCTCCCCGGTCTTAACAAATGTAAGGTCCATTATAGACCAAATCGTTGCCAAAGTGCACGTCTTTCCATCGAATGGGCCAGACCTTCTGCGAAATCGCCATTCAACTTCACATCAATCGCCCCGTGATCGCTCGTCGAGCCGACCGGCAGCAGGCGGCGCAGCGACAGACCCTGCGATGCGGTAATTGGCTTCAGAACGACATCTTCACCAAACTTTTCGCGCAAGACAGCGTGCATATCGCCAATGTTGTCGATCAAACCGTGCTCGAGCGCCTGTGGAGAGGTCCAGAAGGCGCCGGTGAACAGGTCGCCTTCGTCAGCGGGTAGCTTGGCCTTACGGCGGGCTTTGACCATCTCGACAAAGCCTTGGTGAATGTCGAGTTGAAGGGCCTTCAGGCGTTCGACATCCTGCTTCTTCTCCGGCTGGAACGGGTCGAGGATCGACTTGTTCTTGCCGGCCGTGTGAACGCGGCGCTCAACGCCCAGCTTGCCGATAGCCTCAACGAAGCCGAAGCCGGCGGAGATGACGCCAATCGACCCGATGATCGAGAAGCGCTGGCCGAAGACTTCATCACCCGCAATCGCCAGCATGTATCCGCCGGAGGCCGCAACGTCTTCGCAGAAGGTGTAGACGGGCACTTCGTTCTCGCCGGCAAGCTGGCGAATGCGATTGTGAATCAGGGCGGCCTGGGCCGGCGAACCGCCGGGCGAGTTGATGGCAATTGCCACGGCAGCAATCCCCTTGATAGAAAACGCCTTGTCGAGCAGTTTTCCGCAAGAGGCGAGCGAGAGGCTCTGGCGCAGGCTGGTACCCCCGGTTGCGATGACGCCATTGAGGTGGACCACGGGGACCACCTTCAGCGACTTGTTGAAACGGGCCGGAAGGAAGCGCGCGGCTAGGGATTTGGATTGCTTTTTTGCCATGGCCGCACAGACATAAGCGCGGCGGCGACATTTCACAAGATGTCGGGTGGCCGGTTAGCGCAACCGCCAGGCCAGTCCGTCACGCAGGATGGCTTCGGCTTCAGGCGTAAATTGCGAACCGGCGGTGTGAAGCACAAGGCCGGGCAACAGCTGAAGCGGGCCGCGGGCGCCCTTGATACCCTGCACGATCACCCGTGATGCCGCCATACCTTCGCGGGCATAGAGCGGGGCGACGCGGATGTCACCGAAACGGTCTTCCATGGACCGCAGCAGTCGGCCCAAAGCCTCGGCGCGATGAATGAAGGTGACCGAGCCGCGCAGAGCCACCATTGTGCCGAGGACCTTTACCCAGAATTCAAGATCTTCCGGGCCAAAAGTGTTGGCCACAGCACGCAGCGAATTTGGCGATGATGTCGACTTGTCGTTGTCGAAAAACGGCGGATTGGCAAAGGCGTGGGAGAACGAGCCGTGCTCGGGCCACTGGGCGAGCTCGCGGCGCAAGGCGTCCTTCACATCGCCCTTGATGACCCTGATGCAATTCTCCAGCTGATTACGTTTGGCATTCTGTTCGGCCATGATAGCGTAGCGCTGGGCGATCTCGACACCGGTGATATGGATGTTGGAGACACGCTCGGCGACACACAATGCGGCTACGCCGGTGCCGATGCCGGCCTCGAACAACGTCTCGCCGGGCTGGGCCGGAATGGTCGCGGCCAGGAACACCGAGTCGATGCCGGCGCGAAAGCCTTTTTCCGGCTGGAGAATCTTCAATTTTCCGCCAAGAAACGCGTCTTCGGTCAATGAATTCGGGACTGTGGCCGTTGCGGGCGGTGCAGTCTGGGCGGTCGTTGTTGCAACGGTCATATGCATTCTCGTCCGGATTAAGAAGCCGACAACATTATGGAAGCGTTGTGCAATGCCAGTTTGGCCGCATCAACATCAACGTCGTTAACCATTAGTCTGCGTGGCAGGGCGCCTATCGACCCCTCCATCGCGCTGGTATGGCCATCGAAGATCATGTGTTCTATGCCAGCCTCTTGCAGAACATGGCCTGCATAAGACAGCAAGACCAGATCGTTGGTGCGAAGAACTTCATGCATACCTTCATGCCCTCGACGGCAGAAAAACCCAGGCTCATGATCGCATGTCAATCAACGCACAGCACCACTTAGGGTTCAGTTGTGGCACATATATGGTAAACAAACTGTAATCGGGTGACCAAGCGTGACGGTTGCCCGGTTGAAGCGTCCGGCTTATGCTGTGATCGAAACAGAACAGACAATCTGGAAACGGGGTACATGGGCGTAGTTGTAGCGTTTGAGGCCAGTGAAGGGCGCGAGCCCAACATCAATCGGCTTATCACATTGGTTGAACAGGACATGGAACGGGTCAATGAGGCGATCCTTGCACATGCCCATTCCCACGTTGAAATGATCCCGGAGCTGGCGGGTCATCTGGTCAATTCGGGTGGCAAGCGCCTCAGGCCGATGCTGACAATTGCGGCGGCCCAGATGGGCGGCTACGAAGGCCTGCACCACATCCGGCTGGCGACCGCCGTGGAGTTCATGCACACCGCGACGTTGCTGCATGATGACGTGGTTGATGAAAGCGACCTGAGGCGCGGTCGCAAGACGGCACGGCTTATCTGGGGCAACCAGGCCAGCGTGCTGGTCGGCGATTACCTGCTTGGGCAGGCGTTCAAGATGATGGTCGAGACAAAATCACTTGAAGCGCTACGCATTCTGTCGGGTGCGGCTGCGGTGATTGCCGAAGGTGAAGTCCTGCAACTGGCCGCATCGAATGACACCACTACGACTGAAGATGCCTATCTTGAAGTGATCGGAGCCAAGACCGCCGCATTGTTCGCTGCGGCTTCGGAAGTTGGCGCGGTGGTGGCGGACCGACCACAGGACGAGCAGGCAGCTCTCAGCTCATACGGCAGAAATCTGGGTGTGGCGTTTCAGCTGGTTGACGATGCGCTGGACTATTCAGGCAAACAATCCCTGCTCGGCAAGACCGTGGGTGATGATTTCAGAGAGGGCAAGATCACCCTTCCGGTGGTGCTGTCCTACCGGCGCGGCAGCCAGGACGAGCGTGAGTTCTGGAAGCGCACCCTGGAGAACGGTGAACAGAGCGACGATGACCTGCAGATCGCGTTTGCGCTGATGGAGAAGCACCAGGCGATTGTCGATACCATAGATCGGGCACGGCACTATGGAGCGATAGCGCGCGATGCGTTGGCGATCTTCCCAGAGAGCGAACACAAGACGGCATTGCTTGAGGCGATCGAATTCTGCATATCGCGTGTGCATTGAGGTGAAACGAACGCGGCTACGGCTTTCTTGGGGGAGACGCCGGATGGTCGCGAAGTTGTCAAGATGATGCCATGTCTGCATATTAGGCGTAGTTCTGGGCGGTGAATTTCTAGGTAATTGGGTAATGCGTCTGTTTCTCACAAGTCTGGCGGCTGTCGCCATGATCTTTGCCGCTGTGACCTCTGCACGGGCCGATCTGGCGGAAAGCGGAAGTTCTGCATCGTCGAATGCGAACAAAGCTGCGGCACCGGCTGTGGTCGATCCCAAGAAGCCGCCGCAGGTCAGATCAAACTACCAGCAACCGAAAATCGCAACAGGTGCGAGGGGTCGGGCGACGGCAACCGAGCCAATCAAGCTCTTGCCCACGGCCAAAGCTCGCAAGACGAAAAGGAGAGCCAAGAGGGCCAGGGCCGCGCAAAAGAAGAGGAAGGTGAACTCAAGACGCAGGACCGCTACGCGACGGACATCACAAGTGCAAACGTCACCCAGTGACTGGTGGGATCGCACCGGCAACGGCCTTGTCTTAAAGTTTCGCGACTGCGTGTCGGAATATGCCGCAAACCGCCCCCCATCCTACACTCGCTATGGTTCACAGCTGATGATCGCCAGCGCAATGGATCACGAATGCCGCGAAACGTTCGATGCCATGGCAAGCCAGATCACCGCGCGTCTGGGCAAGGAGAAGTTTGCCGAGCTTTCTCCACAGTTGATTGAGGACGTCTTCCTGCCGGCGGTCGAAGAGGCTCGAAACGGGCCGCAAGCCAGCGCGGAAGCCAATTAGAGTATTTTCTGATCTCTTGGCTGCAGTATGTTTTCCAGCAGTTTACTGGCATCCTCCGGGAAGCTGGCGTAAAAGGGTTTCGTCGATACTGATTTGCTCAACGACCCTGTTGAAGGACCCGCGCATTTGAACAGATATTCCATCGCATTGGCAGCGACTCTGGCATTCGCCGCACCATTCCATGCTTCAGCCCAAAGCGCTCTCGATGAAGCCGTGCTGGCCGTTTCCTCGCTTTCCGGCAGTTATCTGGCAGGGCGCCAGGCCGCTAAACAGCGCGACATGGACCGGGCCGCCGATTTCTATTCGCGCGCCCTGAGCGACGACCCCAACAACAAGACCCTGATCGAGCGGGGATTCGTCATGGACTTGTCGTCCGGCAACATCGAGCGGGCTCAGGAACTGGCGCGACAAGTCATCAAATTCAACAAGCGGCATCGGCTCTCACATATTTCACTCGGCTTGCGCGAGGCACGGC
This sequence comes from Alphaproteobacteria bacterium, assembly GCA_024639035.1. Lineage (GTDB taxonomy): Bacteria > Pseudomonadota > Alphaproteobacteria > Rhizobiales > Aestuariivirgaceae > JAHEJE01. The sequence continues at coordinate 5,482 of JAHEJE010000058.1, read as the reverse complement.
GCAAGCGCTTTGTTTCGGCCCGAAAACATTTCGCCGAAGCTGCCTACACGCCAGTAGGTGAATTGACGGCGGGCCTGCTGACAGCCTGGAGTTTTGCGGCAGAAGGAAAGTTGAATGCTGCGCTTACGGCGCTTGATGCTCTCGATGCGAACGAGTCTTTCGCCACCTTCAAGATGTTTCATTCGGCGTTGATCGTGGACTTCCTTGGGTCACCGAGCCGGGCGGAGACAACATATAAGAAAACCTACGAACAGGCTGGAAAGACACTGCGCGTGACGCAAGCCTACGGCAACTATCTCGAACGGACAAACCGCTCCGAACAAGCACTTGGCGTCTATACGGCCTATCTGGCCGCAGGGCGTAAAAACCCCCTGGTCGTTTCGGCGCTGGAAAACGCCAAAGCCGGCGCCAAGACGGAGCGCTTCATTGCCAGCGCACATCACGGCATGGCCGAGGCGCTGTTTTCGCTGGCGAGCGCTCTGTCGGATGAGCAGAATATCGACGTATCGCTGATTTATGCCCAACTCGCGTTGTGGCTGCGTCCGGAATTCGACATTGCCCGCGCCTTGCTTGGCGAGATTCATGAGGAGAGCAAGCGTTACGAAAAGGCGGTCGAAGCGTTCGATGCCATTCCTGACGACTCGCCACTCAAAAGCAATGCTGAGATTCAGATTGCCGCCAATTTGGACAATCTGAAGCGGACCGACGAAGCCATTGAGCGCCTGGAGGGTTTCATCGAGCGCTCGCCTGACAATTATGATGCCTATGTAACCCTTGGCAATATTCAGCGCGTTCATGAAAAGTGGGCCAGTGCGGCGGCGAGTTACACCAAGGCAATCGAGCTTTCCAGCCCGCAAGACGACAGACACTGGACCTTGCTCTATTTCCGCGGGATAGCTCATGAGCGCAACAAGGACTGGGCAAAGGCAGAGCCCGACTTTCTAAATGCGCTCAAATTGCAGCCCGAGCAGCCGGCAGTGCTCAATTATCTCGGGTATTCGTGGATCGAAAAGGAACTCAACCTGGAAAAGGCTATCGCGATGGTCAAGAAGGCCGTCGAGCTGAGACCGAATGATGGTTATATTGTCGATAGTCTGGGGTGGGCCCACTACCAACTTGGTGAGTTCGAACAGGCGGTAAAGCATCTGGAGCGGGCAGTCGAACTACGCCCGGAAGATCCGGTGATCAACGATCACCTGGGAGATGCCTACTGGCGGGTCGGCCGGCATCTGGAGGCGAAGTTCCAATGGCAGCATGCCAAGGACAACAAGCCGGAAGACAAAGACCTCAAGAAGATCGAAGAAAAACTCCTCCGCGGTCTTGCTCCGCTGCCTGAGCCGCAACCATCTGCCGACAACAAGACCCCAAGCAAGTCGTGACCAGCCCGGTCGGTTGGGCGATCGAGGAATTTGCGGCGGCCAAGATCAACCTGGCCTTGCATGTAACCGGGCGGCGGCAGGATGGTTTGCATCTGCTTGATAGCTTGGTCGCGTTCGCGAAGGTTGGCGATATTCTGCGATTTGCCGATGCAGAAGAAAGCTCGCTCGACATCAACGGGCGGTTCAGTGCCGGGCTTTCTTCACAATCCGACAATCTGGTGCTCAGAGCGGCGCAATCATGGCGAAAACACCTGGGCATCAAAGACAAACATGCCGCGATCACCCTGAACAAGAACTTGCCGGTCGCCTCGGGCATCGGCGGCGGGTCGGCGGACGCGGCAGCGACAATCCGCGGTCTGAGCCGGCTGTGGGATATCTATCTGGACATAGAGCAAGCCGACCTGGTTGCCGCTGAACTGGGCGCAGATATCGCCGTGTGCCTCAGGAGTTCGGGTTGCGTGATGAGCGGGACAGGCGAAGTCATCGATGCCATCGCCGATCTGCCGACATTTCCGGTCGTCCTGGCAAACCCAGGCGTTCCCGTCTCCACTGCAGACGTCTTCTCCGCCCTTGATCTGACCAAAGGCTGCAAAGCGTTTTCCGCGATGGACACTCTGCCGGAGCGCTCAAGCCTTGCCGACTGGACAGCCTGGCTCAGGAGACAGCGGAACGATCTGCAGGAGGCTGCCGTGCGGCTGGTGCCGGAAATTGCCGAGTGTCTCGTCGCTATCGGCGGAACCGAGGGATGCCAACTGGCGCGAATGTCGGGGTCTGGGGCGACATGCTTTGCACTGTTCGAGACCGAGGCGCAAGCCAAAGCGGCTGCGGCAGAAATTTCTGCAGCGCAGCCGGAATGGTGGGTCACCGATACCCTGGTCGGATAATCTCAGGCGGCCTGGGCGAAGCGCACAACGCTGGCGGTGGCAGCATTTTCAGCGACGTGAGCCGCGACCAGCGGATCGACGATATGAGGGTGGGTCAATACCAATTGGTGTCCGGCACCGGCAATGGTTTCCAACGTCACCCGCGGCAGCGCCTGCTGCAGCCTGTCGGTGACAGCGTGAACCAGTTGTGGCGATGCGGACCCTCGCACCAGCTTGACAGGGCAGTTGAGCAAGCCGACGGCACCCAGAGGCCAGGTCTCGTTCAGAGCCGAAGCGAGATTGCTGACGACGGCGGGCAGCATTTCAATCAACCTGCCGCGAAGTTCCTGACCGGTGCCTTGCCATGTGCCCTGCCCGTTCCAGAAGTCAACGAACGTTTGCATGGCGGCGACCGGATTGCCTTCAGCAATTGCCGCATTGACGTTGCCGGCAATCGCTTTGAATTCGGCGTACATCTTTTGCTCGCCACCCGAGCCTTTGGCAAGAACGTGGATTACGGTCGGATCGATCAGCGTCAGGCTGCGCACCCATTGCGGATGGCGCATGGCGATTTTCAAGGCCAGCGCGGCGCCATGGCCGTGGCCGACCAGATGTACAGGCTCTTCCCAACGGTCGATGAGCTCGAAAATCATCCGTGCTTCATCGGCAATCGAGGTCCGCTGCCGCCCGGCCCAGAAATCGCTCTTGCCGTGACCGGGCAGATCCGGTGTGAACACGCAATAGTTGCCTTGCATGTACTCCGTCAAACTCGTCCAATGCCGGCGATCTGAGGCGGTCGGGTGCAAAGCGACGATGGTTTCACCGGCACCGCGGGCATCGAAAGACAAGCTAGATCCGTATACGTTGATGGCAGGCATGACTATCTCCGAACGTCGGTTTGTGCAGCGACAATCGACATAATGCCGCAGCGCGGCACGCCAATGTCCTTCAAGGTGTGGTCGTTCAGGCTGCGCAGCTGTATCGTGCGCCGCCTTTGCTGCCGGCGCTGGCGCCAGGCTTCAACCTGACTGATCAACGCCTCGGCATATGCCCCGTGGGAGGCGTCGTGGTGCTTCAAAGCGATTGCTGATCTCATTGCTCCAGTCCTCTTGGAATATTTGATCTTGCATCCAACCCTAACGACCCAAGTTTTCAGTGATGTGTCTCAACGGCAGCTTTGTCGTTTCGTTTGTTTCATGTCACCGATATCCACGCTTTCGAACCAACCGTATGAAACTATGGAACATTTTTCCCGACCCGCCGGCCCGTCCTGAAACAATTGAAACAATTGCCCGACGGACAGACAATCTGGTGAAACATCATCCGGCTAGGTTGTCGACCAGCAGTGATCGGAGTGTGAGATATGCAAGCCCCACAAGACGCAGAGAACACGCGCGCGGCGACCCCCAATGCAGCGTTCGCGATATTCGATGCAAGCGGCCGGCTGACCCATGCCAGCAGAGGCCTGCCCGGATTGGCAACACAAGACCTGGAGCAACTCATAGGCAAATCGGCTTACCGGCTTGCCACGCTGGTGCTGCGTGCGTTTGCCAGCGTCGACGACCAGGAGGTTCGGCGCGGGCCGCGTGACGTCAAAGCATTTGTCGCCAGATGGAGTTCCGACTGTGGGCCGGTGATCGAAGCGAATACCCATGCCGGCGAATGGAAGTTGTTGAGCAGTCATGGCGACCCCAACGGCGGCCGTACGCTGCTTTGCATCGACACGACAGCTGCGAGGCGGACTTTGACGGACAGCATGCAGGACGCCGAGACCTATCGCTGCATTGCCGACAGCCATCCCTTGCCGGTCTGGATGGCGGACGAGGAGACCGGTGAAATTCTCTATGAGAGCATTGAGGCTTCCCGCCTGTTAGGACGTGATTGGGCGCCGGATCGGCCGCAGTTCATCACCGATCACTACGTCAATGGCGCCGACCGCTGCACAGTGCGGAAATTGCTCGACCAGACAGATTTGCTGCGCGACCATGAAGTCCAGTTCAAGAAATCTGACGGGTCGAGATTCTGGATTTCAGCCAACGTCAGACGCGGCACCCTCTCGGGGCGCAACGTGTTGGTGGCCGGTGTGCTGGATGTTACGGAGCGCAAAGGGCGCGAAGATCACTTCAAGTATCTGATGGAAAGTCACCCGATGCCGGTGTGGGCCAACGATGCCGAGACCGGTGAAATCATTTACAGAAGCCGGGCAGCCGAGAAGATATTTGGCGCAGAGCCCGATAGCGGAACTTTGTACGTCAAGGACTTTTTCGAGAATCCGGAGCAAAACAAGGAGCTGCTGCAGGAATTGCAGACACACGGCCGCGTTGAGCGCTACGAAGTCAAGGCAAGAACCGCAAACGATTCCACCACATGGATCAGCGGGGGCGCGCGACTGGTCAACTACGCAGGCCGCCAGATCGTGCTGTCCGGCATCATGGATGTCACAGAATTGAAGCTGCGCGAGCAGGAGCTGTCGCAGGCCCAGCAGCGTCTGTCAGATGCCATCGAGGCCCTCTCGGAAGGCTTCGCACTGTTCGATAGATCCGGCCGGCTGGTGATGTGCAACGAGCAATACCGGCGCATGAACTCCGCGACCAGCGACATGCTGAAACTGGGAACGAAATGGGTCGACTTCCTGCGCGTTGCCATAGAACGTGAGCAATTCGAAGATGCAAAAGGTCGTGAGGCCGAGTGGCTGCAAGAGCGGTTGCAGGGCATCAGAGGGCATCACAAGCCAGTCGAATTCCAGCAATCGGACGGCAGGTGGTATTCAGCCGTCAGCAGTCCGACGCAAGACGGCGGATTTGTCGTCACGCATGTCGACATCACCGAGCGCAAACGCGTCGAACAGCTCGAGCGCGAAGCCGACGCTATGGTGCGGCAGGTGCTGGAATCATGTCCGGTGATGATCATGATGAACGATGTTGAGGATGGCACTGTGATCTACCGCAGCCCGGCAACGGTGCCGATGTTCGGAGAACCGGAGTCGGTGCTTTCTTTTTATTCCGATCCACAGGACCGGGCGACGTATTTGAAGGACCTAAAGGCAAAGGGATTTGTGGACAACTTCCAGTACGAAGCGCGACGGCCAAACGGTGAAACGTTTCCCGCATCGGTTTCGGGCAGGATGATCGATTTCCAGGGGCGCCAGGTGATCGTTTCACACACCCAGGACCTGAGCGAACAGGTCGCTATCGAAGAGGAATTGGCGCGGCAGCGGGAAATCGTGCACCAGAGCGAAAA
>JAHEJE010000057.1 GCA_024639035.1 Alphaproteobacteria bacterium | reverse complement strand
CGCCGGCGGAGATTTCCGACAGTTCGGTCAATTCAGTCTTGCGCGCTTCAAGTCGTGTCCGCGCCAGTTCTTCGTTAATGGCCATGACTCAACATAAACCGCCGCGCACAGGCTCTCCAACCCTACAGTGCCGCCACAACGACATGGCCCTTGATATTGGCCGACACCGGACCGTCGCCATAGCGTGCGGCAATGGTTGCGGTGGCGTGATCGGTGACGCCTTCGAGCCGGGCGGCATCGCGCTCTTCGATCTCGTTGCGCAACGGCGTACCCTGGCAATAGGCGATGGCCGGATCGGCGGCGTGCGGCGCGGTGCTCACCTCTTCGCGGGTTACGATGTCGATTTTTGAGAGCCCGGCTTCGGCCAATTCCGAACGGATGACATCGACGTCGTGATAACCGTGTGGTGTGCGGGCCAGGAAGACCGGCGGATCGTCGGCAAAGATTTCGCCGGCCGCCCGCGTCACCATATCGGCGAACACGTTATGGTCGATGTGGTCCCAGGCATTGAAGACGAAACGCCCGCCGGGCCTGAGCACGCGGGCCGCCTCGCGGTAGCCGGCGACACGGTCAGGAAAGAACATGACGCCGAACTGACAGCACACGGTATCAAACGTTGCATCGCCGAACGGCAGGTTGAGGGCATCGGCCTGTTGCCAGGTGATGCGATCATCGGCCGGCTGACGGCTTGCCGCAAGGTCGAGCATCGGCTGGTTGAGATCGCTCACCACATAACGTGCGGTATCGGCGAGACGCGGCGCCAGGGCCCGTGTGACCACTCCGCTTCCAGCCGCCGTCTCCAGCACCGATTGTGGATTGCCGTCAGCCACCCGCGCGGCCATGTCGGTGGCGAAGCCCTCGAAGATCAGTGGGACGAGGTATGTGTCGTAGATTTCCGGAATGGAGCCGGCAAAGACTTTGTCGGTTTCGGCCATGCGCGATCTCCATGCGGCACGAACGGCCTAGCCATGATGAACAGTTTCAGGATATGAGAAGGCAAGGTTAATCCATCCCAACGATGCAGCCAAACGAAAACACCCATGACCATCTTCACCATCGGACTGATCGTCTTCTTCGGCATCCACCTGGTGCCCATGACCCCGCTCAAGCCGGCGCTGCAAGGCGCAATCGGGGCCAATCCGTACAAGGGCCTGTTCTCACTGTTCTCAGCCGTCGGGCTGGGGCTGATCATCTGGGGATTTGCGATGTCGCGCTCCGGGCCGGGTACCTTTCCGCTCTACTTCCCCGATCCCGGGCTGCGCCATGTCACCATGCTGATGGTGCTGGCCGGCTTCATCTGCCTGGGCGCCTACCACGGCAAGGGGTATCTCAAACTGTGGCTGAGGAACCCGATGTCGATCGGTATCGCGCTGTGGTCGGGCGGGCACCTGTTGTCGAATGGGCGCCAGGCGGCGGTGATCCTGTTTTCCTGCTTCCTGGTCTACAGCCTGATCGACATCGCCTACAACACACTGAAGGGCAGCAAGCCGAGCCATGAGCCACGGCTCAGGTCGGATATCCTGGCGGTGGTCATCGGCGTCATCGTCTACGCGGTCTTTTTGTGGCTGCACCAGTACATGATCGGCATTCCGCTGATCTGATGATCTTTCTCGCCCTGACAGTCGCGGCCTTTGCGGTCTGGCACCTGCTGCCGGTATTGCCGGCGGCACAGGCCAGGGTGCAAGCCCTGCTCGGCGCCGCCTACGGACCGGTCTACGGCGTGGTGTCGCTGGTGTTGCTTGGCCTGATCGTGGTTGCATGGCGCATGGCCGATTTTGTGTACGTCTACGACCCGCCCGAGGGCGGGCGCTATGCCACCTTCGTGCTGGTGCTCGTCGGCTTTATTTGCCTGGGGATTTTCATCTTTCGCGGCAGCTTGCGGCTGAAGCTGCGGATGCCGCTGGCGCTCGGGGTGATGGCCTGGGGGGCAGGGCACCTGTTCGCCAATGGCGATGCGGCCAGCGTGATCCTGTTCGGCGGCATGATCGCCTATGCCGCGGCGCACTTCAGCCTCGGCCTCGCCGCTGGCTTCCGCCCCGAGGGCGAGGCCCGCGCCGGCCATGACCTATTGTCGATCTTGGGTGGCATCGCGCTTTATGGTTTGATGACGCAAATGCATGAATTGCTGATCGGCGTGCCGGTCGTAACCTTGGGAGGCTAGTCGCATGTCCATCCAGAAAACCGTCCGCCGCATCACCGCGCCGCAGATTGCCGCGCGCAAAGGGGGCGAGCCGGTCGTATCGCTCACGGCCTATCATGCGCACACCGCTTCGATTGCCGACAAGTACTGCGACTTTCTGCTGGTCGGAGATTCGCTCGGCATGGTCATGCACGGATTTGAATCGACCGTGCCGGTGCCGCTTGAGCTGATGATCATGCATGGCAAGGCGGTGGTGCGCGGCTCGGCGCGCGCCCTGGTGGTTGTCGACATGCCGTTCGGCACCTACGAGGAAAGCCCCAGCGTCGCCTTCCGCAATGCCGCCCGCATCATGAAGGAGACCGACTGCGGTGCAGTCAAGCTGGAGGGCGGCCAACGCATGGCCGAGACCATCGACTATCTGGTCCAGCGCGGCATCCCGGTGATGGCCCACATCGGCCTGACCCCACAATCGATCAACGTGCTCGGCGGCTTCAAGACCCAGGGCCGCACCAAGGACCAGTGGGCGGCCATCGAAGCGGACGCAAATGCGGTCAGCGAGGCCGGCGCCTTTGCCCTGGTGCTGGAGGCCATGGCCGCCCCCTTGGCCGACCGGATTACGGCGGCGGTTCCCATCCCCACGATAGGCATCGGTGCGTCGGCCAAATGCGACGGTCAGATCCTGGTGATGGAGGACATGCTGGGCTTGAGCCCGCGGGTGCCGAAGTTCGTCAAGGAATTCGGCCGTGTCGGCAAGGCCATCGAGCGGGCGATCAAGGGGTATGCAGAAGAGGTCAAAGCACGGAGCTTCCCGGCTGAGGAAAACACCTACGAGATGAAGGAGTAGGGCGCGCGCGCCTGTTGCTACCGCTCGGCCAGCGTTTCGCCAAACACGTCGACGAACCGCAGGAAATCTGCTTCGTTGATCACTAATGGCGGGTTGATGCGGAACATCCCGCCTCTGTTGCAAACGATATAGCCGCGTTCAAGCAGCCGTTCGTACATTCTGTCACCGACTGCCTTGTCCGAGAACTCCACTGCAAACATCAAGCCGCGACCTCGCACTTCGGCAACGTGCTCGCTTGCGGTGAGGGTTCGCAGTGCTTGAAGAAACGTTTCGCCCAGGCTGGCGGCTCTGGCGATCAGGTTGTCGTCAAGCAATACGGCAATCACCTCATTCGCTACGGCCGCACCCAGCGGATCGTTCTGATGCGACTGCATGTATTTGAACGTGCCCCCGTCCAGTTGCCCTGCCGTTTCCTTGTTGACCGCTAGCGCACTAACCGGATAGCCGTTGCCAAGCCCTTTGCCGATGCACACTAAGTCCGGGACGATGGGGTAGTGATTGTGGCCAAACCATGCACCGGTCCGGCCCATGCCGGTTGGGCAAAACATCCGCCTAGACGAGATGCTACATCAAGAAACTCGGGCAGCCAGCAATCATTAACAGCCCGTCAGGCAAGCTTTATCGCCACATCGGCATTGGCCAGCCGGGTTTCCAGATGCTGACGCAGATCAGCCATCTCCTTCAGTGTTTCTGACAGAGGCCGGTCTGCATCGGCATTTACTGTCAGTTCGATGAAAAGCTCCGATCCCGCCCAGCGCATGCGGATGTCTTCGACTTGCTCTGAGGCAATTTTGCAGGTTTCCAGCATCTCCCAGATCTCTGCTTCAATGGACTGACCCAACGGGTGATCAATGAGATCGAGCACCGCCTTCCAAAGCATATTTGCACCCGACAGCATGAGCGCCTGCGCAATCACGGCGGTTGCGAACATTTGCGCCCACAAACCGATCAGCGGGTCCTTTGCCACCGCCGAGGCGGTCACGGCAATCTGTGCAAGAAGCATCACGACCAGCCGGCTTGTGGCACTTTTCAATTCACCCCGGTAAGACATGCCCGGCGTTTGGCGTGCCATGTGCCATACGGACCACCAGTCGCCGGCGAAGCGTAGCAGGCATACTGCCCCAACCGCCGTCGTTGCGAGAAGATCATATTGGGCCGGCGCAGGGTCGGTGACCGTTACTGAGATGATTAAAAGACTCAACAGCCAAAAGCTGCCCGCCACCATCGCCAACGCCAGAACAAGATTGAGCGCCTGGCGAAGTTTTCCGGTGCCGAACTCGTAACGCGCAGCCGATTCATGCGCGTGATGTCTATGGGCTACATGGCCAAGGATTTCATAGCTCATGGACGCGGCATACATCGCAGCTATGGCAGTCATCGCGTGATTGTCGCTCAGACTTGCCAAGGCCGTGAATACGGTGGTCAGAAAAATATCGCCACGGAACGCCGACAGGACACTCCCGGGCGTCGGCACCTGGCTCGAATCTGGCACTTCGATTGTCATGTCGTCAAAGCCTCATCGCCGCGGCAGGTCGACCAGGACGCTCAAGTCCATGTCGTCGTCGCCGTCTTGCAGCGACTGCCGCAGCGCCTGTTTTCGCCGGCGCAGATCGTCCAGGCAATCGCATCCGTCCGGATTTACGGTGAGTTCGACCTGCGGCCGAGGCCCGGCGCGGCGTGTCCTGACGTTCAGAACCTGGTTTTGCTGGACACCGGACAGTCTGACGCCATCGGCGATCCTGGCTTTGAAGTCGTCAGGTACCGAGTGATCCAGCAGGTCCGGCAACGCTTCTGAAATCATCCGGACCCCGATTGTCACCTGCAGGAACGCAACAAATGCCCCGCCGACGCCGTCGAACCACAGCGAAACCAACGGATCATGGGCAAGTGCGGCTATGGTGATTGTCGTCTGCACGACAAGCGAGGTCATGAATTTGATTTTGCGCGCCCTGAGCTGCCCCTCGTAAATTGGTGAATTCTCGCGTTCCGCCGCCATCGCCATGGAGTACCAGCCAAGCGCGTTAATGGTGGTGTTGATGGCGCTGATGATTGCGGCCATAGCCAGCCCCATAGGCGTCGCAACAAGTTCACCGGTCAACACGGTGGTGGCCACGCGATTGCAAATCCATGCACCGCTCGCGACCAACGCCGCGCCGATTATGAAACTGCAAAACTGTTCCAGCTTGTAAGTCCCGAAACGAAATTGACGCAGCTGGTCGCGGTGGGCGGCGCGCAGGATGATTAGAGTATAGACCTCGACAACGAGCATCAGGGCAACCCGGATCGCCTCGCTCAGCAGCGTTAGCGATAGAGTTGCCATACCGATCCCAAACATCGGGATGACGATCGCCAAATCAGCCATGCTGGTATAGAGGACAGCCTTTTCCTTGGCCTTTTGTTCGGGACTGGGGTGTCGCATGGCCGGCTACAGGCGCAGCCGGGCGCGAATGACATCTATCAGGCCGATGCCGGGAAAGTCGACAAATGCGGCCCGGCCGACAGGGCAGGATCTAAAGCCCGACGCCTCGTGTGAAAACTCAAGAAGCACCTGTGCTTTGCCCTCGCCACGGCCCTTTGCGACCGCGGCAAGATCGCGGCGGGACAGTGTCGAGGCCGATCCGCGGGTCATCAGCACACGGGCGTTGCGGGTGGCTGTTTCGCCCTCCAGTATGACCTCAGCCTGCATGGCGGGCTTGATGAGCGAAACCTCTGCATCGGACACAGGTACGTCGATCATCAGCTGCGAGCAGTCGAGCCACTCAGCGATCGGGCTTCCAACAACGACGGCCGAACCGGGCGCTGCATGCTGACTCCAAATCACGCTGCCGGCGGGCAGGGTGATCTCGGCGCGGCTGAGCCGGTCAAAGTCCCTCTTGCGATCGGCAGTTCGGGTCTCTGCCTCTTGAAATTCTGCCTGCGCTTTGCGCAGCGCCAGGCGTGCCTGCTTCTTCAGGATCTTCAAATCCATGCGTGAACCGCGTACCCAGTCTGGATCGTCGCCGCTGGCGGCAATGAACACGCCGGTGCTGATGGGTTCTCGCCGCACTTTTGCGCTGGCCAGATGGGTATTGAGCTCGGCCAGCCGGCGCTCGAGTTCGGCCACCCGCATCATGGCCTCATCGGCGGCATCCTTGGAGCCGGTACCGCTTTGCGCCAGCTTTGCCTTGCGGGCAGCGATCTTGCGGATCAGGTCGAGCTGCCGCGATGTGGCGGCGATCTCTTTGCCCAGATTGGTCATTCGGGCATCCAACTGGTCGCGAAACACCCTGGCATACTGCGTCTTGAGGTCGGCGCGGTCGCGGTCGAGTTGTTTTATCTCGGCCAGGAAGTGGGCTTGCTCGTTCAGTTTGTCGCGGATGTAGGCCAACTCGACATCGGCTTCGGAGAGAGCCTTGCGGCTGAGGTGGTCATTGCGTACCCGCGCCACGATGCCGTCAGCGCCCACCAGCTCTCCGACGCGGGCGGTGACAATTTCCACCTTGCCGGCAATCGGTGACGTCGCAGTGTGCGACCAGGATGTCACCGCAGCATCGCGAACGACGACAGAGCGAAGGTAGGGCCCGATGATCCAGGCCGAATAAGCAGCGAATGCCAGCACTCCAAGCACAAATACCCACTTGCTGGACTTCCTCCGCATTGTCGCCTTAGTACTCATGGGCGTGGACCTTTTCTGAATCGAAAACCGAGAATGTCGTAAGGTAAGGAAGAATTGGCGAACTGTCTAATAAGGCAATGCTGACTGAACATAGTCCCGCCAGCTAATCTGTCTCGAAGCTGATTTCAGCCCGACTGCAATCACCCCCCCATCGCCTTGACGATCAGGGAGTGGAAGTGGTGGACGGCGTGTTCTGAGGTGTGGCCTCGGGTGGCGTCGATGATGAAGCGGCCCTGGTTGTAGCCGAGGGAGTGCAGGCCCTTCTGCACGGTTTCGACCAGGCCTACGTCTTCCGGGCCGAGGACGTTCTGGAAATATTCAAAGGCCGCGGTTTCGGTTTCGGTCAGTTGTTCGTCCGGGGCGTAATAGGCAAACACCTGGTGGGTGACCTCCGGTGCGGTCGGCAAGAACGTGAAGGCGCCGACGCCCTTGGCGCCGGGGAACACGGTAAAGGCAAGCGTCGGGAAGATGTAGGCTGTCATGAAGGGCAGGGGGGTTTCACCGCCCTCGAAATTGTATGCCGAATTGCAGGTCCGGCAGGTGCCGTACTGGATCGACCAGTTCTCGTGGGTTTCGACGACATAGGTCGACATGTCGACGAGGTCGACGAAGGCCTTGTGGGCCGGAGCACAATGGTAGCATTCCAGCAGGTTGTCGCCGACGTTCTTCCAGTTGCCGGCGATGTCGAACACCACCTGCGAGGATGGCCGCAGATCGTCGATGCCCGGGCAGAACCGGCGCACCGCATCGTCGAAGCCGGCATAGACCTCGCGCATCGGCCGGGCCTGCGGATCGAGATTGACGAAAATGAAGCCGCAGAATTCCTCAACCGCAACCTGCGGCAAGGTGAAATCGGCCTTGCAGAAACCCTTCACCGTATCGCTGTGCGGGGCCGCTGCGAGTTTGCCGGTGCTGTCATAGGCCCAGGCGTGGTAGGGGCAGGTGATGAGGTTCTTCAGCTTGCCGCTGCCGGTCAGCAGCAGGTGGCCACGGTGCTGGCAGACGTTGAAGAAGCCGCGCAGGGTGCCGTCGGCGCCGCGGGCCACGAACACGTGCTGGCCGGCGATTTCGGCCGTCATGTAGGCGCCGGTTTCGGCGAGTTCGCTGCGGTGGGCGACCTTCATCCATGACTTGTGGAATATTGCCTTTTTCTCGGCGTCCAGTTCGTCGGGGTCGAAGTACCGCTCGGCCGGGATGGTGTAGGACACTTCCGGGTCGAGGTCGAAGCGATCGACATCGCGATCGGGGCGCTTGTAAATCTGGTCCATCCGGCACCTCCATTGCGCTGATCCTAGGGTCAGGACCCATTAATTAACGCCATTCTGCGCAGCGGATTTGCCCGCTGAGCAGGCAGACAGGTGCTGGAAACCTGGTTGGTTTTCAAGCCTGTCTAACGCACTCAGCGGGCAAATCCGCTGCGCCCGCAGGGTTTGCCAAGGAGAGCCCGCCTGCAGGCAAACAATGCTCGATAAGGCAAATAGCCTTGTCTTGCGCTTGTTTTCCAGCATTCGAACCCTCCTTGGCAAACAGAATGGTGTTAATTAATGAGTCCTGACCCTAGCGCAACGCGGGCCGGCGTCAAAGCCATCTCACTCGCCGGGAACCTGCGACCTATTGGACGCCGGCTGGCCGCGGCCGTCGATCATGGCGTAAATCTCGCGGATCCTGTTCGAGGCGGTCTTTTCGAAAGCAAACGGCAGGATGGCGTGGACAAGTGCGGCAAGGCCGGCAGCGAGCAGCTTGACGGCAAAACGCCCGGCAAAGTTGGAATGCTCGAAATAGCTTTCGCCGACCTGATTGAGCGTGAGTTGCCTGGGCCGCGTGCTCTGTGACCAGTGTCGCGGCCAGATTTGCCTTGATTTGGTCATCGCGGTCATCTAACCGCTACAGCAGCAAAATTCCGACGGCGCCGCGATAGCGTGGGCGCCGTCAGTGACGGATCTTGAGGAGCCGGGCTGGTGAGCGACGAATCGCTGTTTCGCGAAGTGGACGAGGAAGTCCGCCGCGATCAAATGGAAAAATTGTGGAAGCGCTACGGCAACCTGGTGGTGGCCGTGGCGGCCGGCATCATCTTCGGTGTGGCCGGCTACAAGGGCTGGCAGTATTACACCCTGCAACAGGCGCAAAAGGCGGGTTCGGCCTACATCCAGGCAATGGACGTTGCCGGTACCGGGACGCCGCAAGACGTGACCGCGGCGTTCAAAGGTGTAGAACAAAGCGCCCACGGCGGATTCGCCATGCTGAGCCGCCTGCAGGTGGCCGGAGCACTGGCTGGCGAAGGCAAGACCGACGAAGCTGTGAAAGCTTACGATGCGATTGCCGGCGACAGTTCAGTCGACGATACGATGCGCGAGCTGGCACGGGTCAAGGCGGCCTATCTCCTGGTCGACAAGGCGTCTTCGGACGATCTGCGCTCGCGTCTCGCCGGGCTTGATGTCGAGGGCAGCGCCTGGCGCGGCTCGGCTCGCGAGATCATTGCGCTGGCCTACTACCGCGAGGCCAGGTACAAGGACGCCGACAAGCTGGTGAGCGAGATTATCGCCGATGCGCAGACGCCGGCCGGAGTGCGCCAGAGGGCGCAACTGCTGGCCAGTACGCTGCAGCCGCTGCTTGGTCCGGGGGCGCAAAACTAGATGACGGAACGTTGCAACCTGGCAGCATGGATGCGCCGCGCCGGACTGGCGGCAGGTCTGGCGTGTGGGCTGGCCCTCGCCGGATGCTCGGGTGCCGGCAAGCTGCTGGAAGGCATCACCGGCGACAAGGATGAAATTTTGCCCGGTCAGCGCGAGACGGTTCTGTCCAGCAACAATCAGGTTGGCGATGCAACTGCGGTGGCGCAGGATCCGGTGGCCATTCCCGCCGCGGTCACCAACCCATCATGGAGCCAGCCGGGCGGCAATCCGACCCACTCGCTGCACAATCTGACCCTGTCGCGCGAACTCAAGCGGGCCTTTGCCGTCGATGCGGGCGAGGGCTCGGATGGCGATGGCCGGCTGACCGCCAGCCCGATCGTTTCCGGCGGCCGGGTCTATGTTCTCGATAGCAAGGCGGCGGTCAGGGCGTTCTCGGCCAGCAACGGCGCCAAAGTCTGGGGCACCTCGCTGGTGCCCGAGGGCAAGGACGGCGATGGCGCCTATGGCGGCGGGCTGGCCAGCGACGGTTCGCGGATTTATGCCACCACGGCGTTCGGCGAAGTGCTGGCGCTCGATGCAGCGACCGGCGGCATCGCCTGGCGGACCAAGATCGATCAACCGATCCGGTCGGCGCCGACGGTGTCCGGCGGGGTGATCTATTTTACCAGCGTCGGCAACGATGCCTATGCCCTGTCGACGGCGGACGGCACCCAGGTATGGCGCTATCAGGGCGCCGGCCAGCAGGCCTCGATCCTGTCGTCCAACAGCCCGGCGGTGTCGGGCAGCCATGTTCTGGTGCCCTATACAACCGGTGACTTGTTGGCGCTGGAAAAATCATCCGGGTTCGTGTCCTGGTCGGACTCGCTGCTGGGCCGCAATGCCAATTCCTCCGGCGCCAGTATCAACGATATCGCCGGCCGGCCGGTGGTGAGCGATGGCCACGTCTACGCCATCTCCCATTCGGGCCGGATGGCGTCGTTCGAACTCAACGGCGGCGGCGAGCGCTGGTCGGTCGATATCGGCGGGACGCAGACGCCATGGGTGGCCGGCGATTATGTGTTCGTGATCGCCGGGCGCGGCACGATGGCTGCGGTGGCGCGCTCCAACGGCGGCGTGCGCTGGTCGCAGAATCTTGAAGGCGGCGGAGTGTGGTCGGGCCCGGTGCTCGGCGGCGGGCTGTTGCTGGCGGTCAGCTCGAAAGGCGTGCTGGCCTCGGTGTCGCCGCAGACCGGTCAGCTGGTCAAGCGCATCGATGTCGGCGAGAAGGTGCTGATCCCGCCGGTGATCGCCAATGGCACGATCTATATTCTGGCGGACGATGCAACGTTGATCGCGATGCGCTAGGCGCGCCGCGCGCCCGGCCTTGAGGACACCATGACGGCGAAAGTGGCAATTATCGGCCGTCCTAATGTCGGCAAGTCGACCCTGTTCAACCGCCTGGCCGGGCGGCGCCTGGCGCTGGTCGACGACCAGCCGGGGGTGACGCGGGACCGGCGCGAGGGCGAAGGAAGGCTCGGCGGTCTGCAGTTCAGTATCATCGATACGGCAGGACTGGATGAGGCGCCGGCCGGCAGCCTTGAAGACCGGATGGGCGCCAAGAGCGCCGAAGCCGTGGCAATGGCCGATGTCTGCCTGTTCATGATCGATGCCCGGGTCGGGGTGACGCCGCTCGACCGGCATTTTGCCGAGGACTTGCGCAAGGCGGGCAGGCCGGTGATCGTACTGGCCAACAAGGCCGAGGGCAGTCAGGGCGACAGCGGGATGTACGATGCCTATGTGCTCGCCCTGGGCGATCCGATCGCGATATCGGCGGCGCATGGCACCGGCATGGACGAATTGCACGATGCCCTGGAACGCGAATTTGCGGCTGCGAACAAGGC
>JAHEJE010000340.1 GCA_024639035.1 Alphaproteobacteria bacterium | reverse complement strand
CTGCCAGGTTGGTGCTCTTGGACACCGAGATCGCCCGGAACGAATTCATGATGCCCCACACCGTGCCGAACAGGCCGATGAACGGCGCCGTCGAACCGACGGTCGCCAGCACCAGCAGCCGTGATTCCATCCGGCTCATCTCGCGCTGCAACTGCACGTCCATGACCTTTTGAATGCGCATCTGCACGCCCTGGAACCCGGCCCGCATGGTCGAATCCTGCGAGCGCTTCCACTCGCGCATGGCGGCAACGAACATCGCCGCCATCGACTGATTGCTCTTCGGACCCAGCGACAGATAAAGGTCTTCGAGCGATTGCCCCGACCAGAACAACTGCTCGAACCGGTCCGTCGCCCGCCGGACGCGCGCCAGCATGAAAAACTTTTCAAACACAATGCCCCAGCACATCACCGAGGCGACAAGCAGCCCGATCATCACCAGCTTGACCATGAGGGTCGATTGCCAGAACAACGAGAACAGCGAAAACCCGTCCTCGGCAACCGCTGCCTGCGCAATAAAGACGTTCATGAATGCCTCTTGTCTGCCCGCCGCTGCCGCTGATAGCGCGGCAGTTGAAATCCCATGATGCGCCGGGCGGCAACAAAGCAAATTAACTATGTCGAAACTGCGGCGCCATAGCCAATTTCGAACCCTGCCCCGGTTCCGTGCGCAATTGTCACGCCGGCAGTACTAGAGCACTTTTCGATCATACGGAATCGCTTGACCGGATTTCCGCGTCTGCTGGCTAGGCATGGTCGGCGCGGCGGTCTGGTTGACCGCAAGCCGAGCATGGTGACGTCCAGGAGGCGCGGAAATCCGGCCTGCGGTGGGCCAAATTCGCCCATCTGGTGCGTTGCAGCGCTTGCCCGATGCACCGCATCGCGCTGCGCACTGCGCCTGCCATATGAACGAATTTGACTCCATCAAGTGATCCCGTATGATCGAAAAGTGCTCTAGACTGCCCGGCATCCACCAAGCCGCAACATGGTTAATGTTCGGTTACCGGCCCGCCAAATGCCCTTATGAATCAACATCAACCAGCAAGGCTTCAAGCGAAGCCCGCATCGCCTGCGGCATCCGTTTCGGCCGTCCGGCGGCGTCCACCAGGGCGGCCATCACAATCGCATGAAACAGCTTGTCCTCACCGCGCCAGACCTGCTGGTCGAGTTCGAATCGCGCCCCGCGGATCGTTAGCATCCGGGTTCTGACCGCCAGCACATCGTCGATCCGCGCCGGTTTCAGGAAGTCGCACTCCATGCGCCGCACGACAAACCCCATCCGCCCGTCGGTTTCATGCCAGTGCAGCTCATGATGGTGGACCCCGCACAGCCTGAGACAGTCCGAGCGCGCCCGCTCACAAAACTTCAGGTAGTTTGCGTGATAGACGAAGCCGGAAAAATCCGTGTCCTCGTAATAAACCCGCACCGGCAGCACATGCTCACGCCCGTCGATCCGGCCGGCGAGATCGGGCCAGGTTTCAGTCATCGTCACCGTCCCGGAACATCTCCTCCTGCCGTGTCGCGAGGTTCTGTGGCGCCGCCAGGCCGAGATGCTTGAAGGCATGCGGCGTCAGCATCCGGCCGCGCGGCGTGCGGTTCACGAAACCCTGCTGGATCAGATACGGCTCGATGATTTCCTCGATCGCGTCGCGCTCTTCCGACAGCGAGGCGGCAATGGTTTCGACGCCGACCGGGCCTCCGCCGAAATTCACCGCGATGCATGACAGATAACGGTGGTCCTGGCCGTCGAGCCCGCGATTGTCGACGTCGAGGTTTTTGAGCGCCTTGTCGGCCACATCCTTGGTCACCTTGTCAGCCCCGCCGACGGTGGCAAAGTCGCGCACCCGGCGCAACAGCCGGCCGGCAATACGCGGCGTCCCCCGCGCCCGCCGGGCAATCTCGCGTGCCCCGTCTTCGTTCATCGGCACGCCGAGCACCCGCCCACCGCGTTCGACGATTTCCAGCAGTTCGTCCTCGTCATAGAATTCCAGCCGCACCGGAATGCCGAACCGGTCGCGCAGCGGTGTCGTCAACAGACCGGTGCGCGTTGTCGCCCCGACCAGGGTAAACTTGGCCAGGTCGATGCGCACCGAGCGCGCCGCCGGCCCTTCGCCGATGATCAGGTCGAGCTGGAAATCCTCCATCGCCGGATAAAGGATTTCCTCAACCGCCGGGTTGAGCCGGTGGATCTCGTCGATGAACAGCACGTCGCGCTCTTCCAGGTTGGTCAGCAGCGCCGCAAGGTCGCCCGCTTTGGCGATCACCGGCCCCGACGTCGCGCGGAAGTTCACCCCAAGTTCGCGCGCCATGATCTGTGCCAGTGTCGTCTTGCCCAAGCCCGGCGGCCCGGCAAACAGTACGTGGTCCAGTGCCTCGCCACGCCCGCGCGCCGCCTCGATAAACACCCGCAAATTCGCCTTGGCCCGCGCCTGCCCGATAAACTCCTCCAGCACCTGCGGCCGGAAATGCCGGTCGAACTCGTCCTCCGGGCGAAGATCGCGGTCTATCAGGCGGTCGGTCATCTCGCCAATTCCTTGAGCGCCAGCCGGATCAGCGTTTCGGCACCGGCATCCTCGCCCCCCTCACGCATCGCTGCCGTCACCGCTGCACCGGCCTGGGTCTGGTTGTAGCCCAAGTTGACCAGCGCCGAGACCGCATCGGCCGCCGCTGTCGGGCGTGGCGCATCGAGGTCAGCCTGCAGCGTCGCCAGGGCCGGGTCGACCCCCGCCAACGCCGGGGCCTTGTCCTTCAGTTCGGTGACGATGCGCTGCGCCAGTTTCGGCCCGACACCGTTGGCCCGCCCGACCATCGCCTTGTCGCCGAGCGCGATGGCGTTGGTCAGCTCCGCCGCCGTCAGCACCGACAGGATCGCCAGCGCTACCTTGGTGCCGACCCCCTGCACGCTCTCCAGCAGCTTGAACCAGTCGCGCTCGCCGGATGTGGCAAAGCCGACCAGGCGGATGAAATTTTCGCTCACCAGCATTTCGGTGAACAGCTGTGCCGCC
>JAHEJE010000339.1 GCA_024639035.1 Alphaproteobacteria bacterium | reverse complement strand
GAGATCTTGCCGAGCGGGGTGTCGACCTGATCGAAGGTGCCGGACGTGGAGGCCGGCATCTTGGCGCCGGCGGCCAGGTTGGTCGCGCCGTCGAGCTTCAGGCGGTGGCCGTTCTGGAGCCGCAGGATGGGGCGCGGGTCGTTGGCGATCTCGATCAGGGAACCGTTGGTCGAGGTAACGGTCTCGGAACCCTGGGCGCCGCGGTCGTCGAACAGGAAGATGCGCTCAAAGGCATTGCTGCCGCGCTCCAGCTTGTCGAGGATGAAGGTGCGGGTGCCGGCCTGCATGAACACGCCTTCCTCGGCGAGATAGAACACCTCGACGTTCTTCACCGAATAGAGCACGGCGCGGTAGGCATAGCGGGTGTGGGGCTGCAGCCAGCCGAAGATGACCAGGGAAATCAGGCTGAGTACGATCGACAGGCCGATGACCGGACGGGCGAGGCGATGGAGGCCGGCGCCGCCGGCGAGAAAGGCGTCGATCTCGCTGTCCTTGGACATCTTGTTGAAGCCGAACAGCAGGCCGAGAAACAGTGCCGCCGGCAGCGCCAGGCCGAGATAATGCGGCACCAGGTAGCCGAGCATCTCGAAGATGACGGCAAACGAGTTCTTCTTGCCCAGGGTGACATCGAGCAGACGCACCAGGCGCTCGGACAAGAGCACCAGAAGGCCGATGGCCATGGCGACGACAAGCGGCATGATGACCTGGCCGATCACATAGCGGTCGATGACCGGAATGCCGAGGCGGGCAAACACTAGGCGCTGTCGCCGGCTGGCGCGGGCCAATGGGCCTTGATGGCCCGGCGCAGGGTTTCGAAGTCGTCAGGCCCGGGCGATACCGCATCGCCGAGCGCCGGCGGGCCGGGCCAGCCGGGGTCGGGGTAGCTGGTACCGCCGAACTCCTGGGCGGCGGCATAGCGCGGCAGGACGTGGAAATGAACGTCCGGGTCGACCATCATCAGCATCAGGTAGTTGATCTTGTCGTAGGGCCGGAACGCCTTCAGCGCGGTTTCGCTGTCGGCGGTGACCCGGGCGAGTTCGCTGAAGGCATCGGGCGAAATATCCGCAAAGGCGGTCGCCTCGTCGGTGCAGACCATGACCAGGGCCCCGAGCGTCGCCTGGGCCGGGCGCAGCAGAACGCTCCAGTGATCGTATTGGGCGAGCAGGCTGGCCGGGTAGCCGAACTTCAGTTGGGTTGCATTTGCCATCGATTGCAGACCTGTCATTTGCGCCCGATCAGCCGGCAATCAGGCTGAATTCACGTTCGGGCCGGAACCTGTTGTGCGAACCGTCATAGCTGCGCACAGTGACGCCGGCATGCCATGATCCGCTCTGGCGCTTGATCTTGTAGCAATACCACGCCGCCGGCGGTTTGTGGCCACCGGGTGCGGCCGATGCCGACGGCACGCCCACTATATGGGCCAATCCGGTGCGGGTCTGCAACTCCTCATGCATGTGGGTGTGGTTGTGACCGTGCAGCACGAACTCGGCCCCGTGCCGGCGCAGAACATCTTCCAGCTGCGGGGCATCGTCGAGGCCGCGGCGCGGCACGCACTGGCTCGCCAGAGGCGGGTGGTGGATCATGACGATGCGGCAGAAACCACGGGCATGGAGCAGCTCCAGAACCTTGGCCAGGGCCGCCATCTGGACCTTGCCGACGGTGCCGCTGGCCCGGTGCAGGGCGGCGGGCACACCGGTGGAGACGCCGATCAGGGCGACATTGCGGCGCTGGCGGACGTAGGGAAAGCCCGGGCGGTCGGCGGGCATGGCGTCCGGCGACACGAGGTTGAGGTCGGAGGTCATGTAGGCCGACCAGCGGCCGAGACCCTCGGCCCAGGCGACGCGGACATAGGCGTCGTGATTGCCGGGCACGAAGCTGATCTGATCGGCGGGTCCGAAGTCTTCCAGCCACTGCGTGGCGCGGGTGAATTCCTGGCGCAGGGCGATGTGCAGCAGATCGCCGGTGCAGGCGATGTGATCGGGAGCCTCAGCCTTGATATCGGCGACGATCTGGCGGGCGATCGTGGCGCTGTGAATTTTCTTGCGCCTGAGATGCCAGGACAAAAAGCCGATGGCGCGCTTGGACAACAGCGCCGACAGGTCCGGGCGCGGCAGCGGCGCAAGGTGGACATCGGACAAGTGGGCAAGGCTGAACATGCGCGAACGTTGACTTCATCCGGTCAGGGTGCGATGGAAGCGCGGAAATCGGGTCGGGCCAAAAAGCGCCCGATGACCCTATACGCTCATTTCCGGGGAAGGTTCAAGCACTGTGAAGGTTGTTATTCTGGGTGCCGGGCAGGGCAAGCGGCTGCTGCCGCTGACCGCCGATCTGCCGAAAGCACTGCTCGATATCGGCGGGCGATCGCTGGTGGCGCGCCAGATCGATGCCTTTGCCGATTGCGGCATCAAGGAATTCGTGGTGATCACCGGCTACGGCGCCGGCGACATGGACGAGGCCCTGGCGGCCATTGCCGCCGAACGGGGACTGACGATCCGCAGTGTCTACAATCCGTTCTATTCGGTTGCCGACAATCTCGCCAGTTGCTGGATGGCACGTCACGAGATGACCGGCGATTTCGTTCAGGTGAACGGCGACAACGTGTTTCGCGCCGGGCTTGTCGAAGCGCTGTTCAACGATAGCGGGCGCGAGATTACCGCTGCGATCCACCGCAAGGACCGGTACGACGGCGACGACATGAAGGTCATGCTCGACGGCGAGCGGCTGACCGAGGTCGGCAAGAAACTGCCGGTGGAAGCGGTCGATGCCGAAGCCATCGGGTTTTATGTCTTCCGCGGCGATGGAGCAGAAAAATACCGTGCCGTGCTCGACCACATGATGCGCCAGCCGTCGGGCCTGAAGGAGTGGTTCCCGGCCGCCATCGGACACCTGGCCAAGCAGGCCGATATCGGCGTCTGCGATCTGTCGGGGCAGTCCTGGTGCGAGGTGGATTTCCCGGTCGACCTGCAGCATGCCCGGCACCTGGTGGCGAGCTGGAGTGTGGA
>JAHEJE010000338.1 GCA_024639035.1 Alphaproteobacteria bacterium | reverse complement strand
GGTGGTCATGGGAGACTCGCAACTCTTTTGATGTTTCAGAAGATAGAAAGGACACTAACCTTTTCCCCTTCCCCCAGAAAGGGGGAAGAGCCTGCCCCGGACTCGATCCGGGGTCGGGATGGGGGTTGATGGTGGTGCCGCAATCATTGGCGCTTCCGAGTGGCGCAGCCATCAATCCCCACCCCTGACCCTCCCCTTTTCTAGGCGAGGGAATCGGCTTGCGCTGCTTCTTACAGATTAGCTCAAAACCTCCGCCATCCGCTTCGCCGCCACATCGATTGCCGCTTCATCGAACCCGGCATAGCCCAGCACCAGACCCTGCTCGGGTGCCGCGCCGGCAAAGAAGGACGACAGGGCGACGGCGGTGATGCCGGCGGCTTCGGCGCGGGCGCTGGCTTCGGCATCGCTCATGCGGGCCGCCAATTCAGGCGTGAACCGCGCGATCAGGTGCATGCCGGCCGGGGCCGGGTCGGCAAACAACAGCGCGGCCAGGTGCCTGTCGATGGCGCGCAGCAAGGCCGTTTGACGCCTGGCGTAGACCCGGCGCATGCGGCGGATGTGGGCGGCGAAACTGCCGTCGGCCATGAACCGCGCCAGTGCCGGCTGCGCCACCAGGGAGGCGCGCGGTGCCGATG
Source organism: Alphaproteobacteria bacterium (assembly GCA_024639035.1). GTDB lineage: Bacteria > Pseudomonadota > Alphaproteobacteria > Rhizobiales > Aestuariivirgaceae > JAHEJE01. The sequence goes on along the minus strand of JAHEJE010000338.1, from coordinate 2,368 downwards.
CCGCGAGAACATCGCCGATCGCTTCGACGAGGCCGCGCGGCACCGCCATGAAGCCGATGCGCAGCGACGGCCACATGACCTTGGAAAACGAGCCGAGATAGATCACCCGGTCGCCGGCGCCCTCCAGGCTCATCATCGCCGGCAGCGGCTGGCCCTGGTAGCGGTACTCACTGTCATAGTCGTCTTCGACGATCAGCCCGCCGGTGCGCCGGGCCCAGCCGATCAGCTCCAGCCGCCGGGCCAGCGGCATGGTCATGCCAAGCGGATACTGCCGCGACGGCGTGACCACCGCGGCGCGGGCATCCGGCTCGGCGGTCTCACCGGCCGCAACATCGAAACCGCTGTCATCCACGGGCACCGGCACCGGGTGCAAACCGGCAAGCGCCAATGCGCGGCGCAGGATACGGTACCCGGGCTCTTCGATGTAGACCGGATCGCCGGCCTTCAGGACGGCACGCGCCAGCAGGTCCAGTGCTTCAGCGGCGCCCGAAGTGATGATGACCTGATGCGGCGAGCAGGTAATGCCGCGCCATTGGTTGAGGTGGCCGGCAATGGCCCGCCGCAACGGCGCCCATCCGAGCGGGTCGGCGTCTGCGAGCAGTGCAGGTTCTGGGTCACGCCACACGCGTTCCAGCAGTTTGGCCCAGTCGGCATGAGGAAACAGATTGAGGTCGGGAGCCGCCGGGCGAAACGGCCGCATCGGCATTGGTGGCGGCAACGGCTCATCGCTGACCGCCGGGCCGGCGGCTGGTGCAGCCTGCAACACCTCTTCCGGCAGATCGGCGGCGACGAACACGCCCGCACCATGTCGGCCTTCAGCGTAACCCTCTGAGATCAATTGGTCCATCGCGGTCACCACGGTGACCCGCGATACCGCAAGCTCCTCGGCCAGCAGTCGGCTCGATGGCAGCCGCGCACCAGGCGAGATACGACCAGTCAGGATGCGCTCGCGCAAGCCTTGCGCCAGTTGCATATGCAGAGGTTCGCCTGCGGTCCGGTCCAGCGTGAGCGCCAGCAGGGCGGCATCTGAAGTGGTCTTATTCATTTCATCTGTATTGGTTATTTTGAAAAGACCATTTTATCCCTAGCCTTTGCCCGATTGCAAGGAGGGACATCCCGTGCCGAGAACGACCAAAGCCCCGTCCGAACGCATGCGCGTCAAGCGCAACCCCATCCGCGCCGTTTACGACCGCGAGGCGGTGCATGCCATCCTCGATGCCATGCCGATGTGTCACGTCGGCTATGTCGTCGACGGCGAGCCCTATGTCACGCCGACGCTGCAATGGCGCGAGGGCGAGCGGGTCTACTGGCACGGCTCGTCGGCCTCGCGGGCGCTGCGCAAGTCGGTCGGTGCCGAAGTGTGTCTGACCGTTTCCATTCTCGATGGGCTGGTGATGGCGCGTTCCGCCTTCCACCATTCGGTCAACTACCGCGCGGTGATGATCAAGGGGCGGGCGGAGAAGGTCACCGATGCCAAGGCCAAGGCGCGTCACCTGGAAACCATGGTCGAGCAGTTGTTCCCGGGCCGCTGGGACATGCTGCGCGAGATGAACGCCAAGGAGATGAAGGCGACCACCGTGCTGTCGATGCCGATCACCGAGGCGTCGGCAAAGATCCGCCCCGGCATGCCGGTCGACGATGACGAGGACTATGCCCTGCCGATCTGGGCCGGCGTCATCCCGGTCAAGCTGCAGGTGTTGCCACCCGAGGACGATCCGCGCAATCTGCCCGGCGTGACCGCACCCGATCACGCCCGCAACTACACGATTGGCTGACCCATGCCGGATAAACTTGAAACGCCGTTTCCCCGGCCGCTGTCGGGGGTCAAACTCGACCGCCTGCCGAGCGGTCTCATGCCATCGCGCGGCCCGCTTACCGGCGATGTCGTCACGCTTGAGCCGATCGATCCGGCCCGGCATGGTGCAGGCCTGTTTGCTGCCGGCCATGGTTCACCCGAGGCGGATGCGATTTGGGACTATCTGTCCTACGGCCCCTGGCCGAATGCCGCCGGCATGACCGCGTGGCTGAAAACCTGCGCTGCCAGCCATGACCCGCTGTTCTATGCCATAAAGCGCAACAGCGACGGCAGGCTGTCGGGCATGAGCAGTTTCCTCAACATCGTGCCGGCCAACGGCGCAATCGAGATCGGCCACATCTGGTTCGCCCCGCACCTGCAGCGCACCCGTGGCGCCACCGAGGCGCTGTTCCTGATGTTGGATTATGCCATGAGCGATCTTGGCTACCGGCGCATGGAGTGGAAATGCAATGCACTCAACGTGCGTTCGCGCAATGCCGCCCACCGCTTGGGCTTTCGCTTTGAGGGCGTGTTCTACAATCACCTCGTGTTCAAGGGACAGAACAGAGACAC
>JAHEJE010000337.1 GCA_024639035.1 Alphaproteobacteria bacterium | reverse complement strand
ATCGGCCCGCGCCGGGCCTTTGCCATGTCCGGCCTCACCGCATCGCGCTTCGCCGACCAACGCGTGGTGCTGGTTGGCGAGGCCGCCCACGTCGTGCCGCCGATTGGCGCTCAAGGGCTCAACATGTCCCTGCGCGATGCTGCAATGATCGCCGAACTCATCGACGATGCCCGCGGCTGGGGCGAAGACATCGGCGGTGAGAAGGTCATGGACGCATACGACCAGCGCCGCCGTGCCGACATCCTGCCGCGCCAGGCGGTCATTCATTCGATGAACTCATCGCTGCTGTCCGGCATTGCCGGCCTGCATACATTGCGTGCCGCCGGCATTGCACTCATCGACCGCTTCACCCCGCTACGCCAGCGCGTCATGCGCGAAGGCCTGGCGCCGAGCCGGTACCTGCCGCGCGTCATGCGCGCCTAGAGCTCTTACGATGTGATCCGGCACCGCCGCACGGGCCGGTGCCGATTAAGCGCGATAGGCCGTGGGCTATTTCAGCTTTTTCAGGATCACGTCGTTGTGCGCGCCGACCGCCGGGGCGAATTTCGTGTACTCCGGTGGCGCCCGGAATTGCGGCGCAATCGACACCGCCGTTGCCGGCAGCACATCGCCGTCCTCGTTTTCCAAGGGATAGTCGAACAGCCCACGGATGTGGAAATGCTCCTCACGCATCGCTTCCGACAGGTCCTGCACGATCGAGCAACAGCAATCGACCTGATAGAACAGCCTGCGCCAGTCTTCGGCCGGCCTGCCGGCGATGATCTCGCGGACTTTCCGGATGGTTCTTTCGGGATCTGCCCTGTCGTTGCGGAACTCGGCCGGCAGTTCGATCTGTTCGCAGAAATTATCCCAGAACTTCTGTTCCAACGGTGCTGCCGCCACATGCCGGTCATCGCCGGTCCGGTAGATCTGGTAGCGCGGCGAGCCGCCGGTCAGCAGCTCCCTGCCCGGCTTTGGCCACTTGCCCTCGACCAGGCCATTGGCGATCGCCCAGGTCATCAGCATGAACAGGTTGTCGGTCATCGCCACATCGATCCATGTGCCGTGGCCCGACTTCTGGCGCTGGATGATCGCCAGCAGGATGTTGATCACCGCCGGATAGGTGCCGCCAGCCAGGTCCGCCATGAGAACCGGAGGCACCGTCGGGTTCTCCGGATCACCCATGCTGAGCGCCAGTACACCGGTGTCGCCGATGTAGTTGAGGTCGTGCCCGGCGACATCCGATTTCGGCCCGAACTGACCGTAGCCGGAAATCGAGCAGTAGATGATGTTCGGATTGATTTCGCACACCGACTTGTAACCGAGCCCAAGCCGGTCCATGACGCCGGGACGGAACTGCTCGAGCAGCACGTCGGCCTCGCGGATCAGCGGGACCAGCATTTCCAGCTGGCGCCGGTCCTTGAGGTCGATGGCCAGGCTTTTCTTGCCGGCGTTGAGCATGGCAAAACTCGCCCCGTCGCGCCCCCACCGGGGCGCATAGTGGCGCATTTCTTCACCGTATCCCGGCCGCTCGACCTTCAGCACGTTGGCCCCGGCCTCGGCCAGCATCAACCCGGCCATCGGCCCCGGCAGCAATGTGGTGAAATCGAGCACTTTGATGCCGAACAGCGGCTGCTGATTGATTGTCTTTGCCATGAACCTGTCAGACTAGGCGGGAATCAAAATGCAAATAACCCCGTCTTGAGGGCATAGACAAGACCCGGAAGGGTAAATGCCGAGATAACTGTGGTGATCAGTATGCTGCTCGAGGCGCCTTCGATGTAGCGGTCATACTGCGACGCCAGGATGAATGCATTGACCGCCGTCGGCAGCGCCGCCATCATCAATGCCACGCTCAGCCACAGCGGATCGTCCCAGCCCATCAGCCATAAAAGGCAGAAGGCGAGCACCGGATGCACGAACATCTTCATCGCCACGATCACCGGAAACTCGGTCCCAATTCCGGCCAAACGCCGCATCCCCAGCGTCACCCCGAGGGCAAACAGCGCCGACGGCCCGGCAGCCCTCGACATCAGCTGCAGAAATCCATCGATCAGATCCGGTGGGCTGTATTTGAATGCCGACGCAAGGACGCCAAGAATGGTGGCGACAATGAACGGATGGGTGATGATTGACCTCGCCACCCTACCCCATACCTGCAGCATACTTTGCGATTTGTCGTCTTCGCTGTGTCCGAGAGTTACCAATAGCGGCGTCAGCGTGAACTGCAGTGCGCAATCGAAACAAAAGATCAGCGCCGCCGGCACCGCTGCCGGCGTGCCGAAAAACGCCACCGCCAGCGGCAACCCCATATAGCCGACATTGCCGAAACTGGCCGAGGTGCCATGAATGGCGGCGGTGGTGATGCGGGTGCGCAGGACGAACACTGAGAAGATGAACGGAACTATGAATGCCAGATAGGTTGCCAGCGTCGTTGCCAGCACGAACGGCCAATCGATCAGTTTTTCAAAAGGCGCTGCCGCCACGGTCAGGAAGATCATCGACGGCAGCGCGAAGTAGACGATCATGATATTCAACCAGGCCAACCCGGATTCCGGCAGTTTGAATATCTTGGCGGCAATGAAGCCGGCCAGGACAAGGCCGAAAAACGGCAGTGCGAGGTTGAGGATTGTGGCCATCAAGGATCGGCTTGGTTTACAACGCGACCGCCCTGTGTAACCTGTCGCCGGGAACAAGACCAGCCAAGCCATCGAGGGTTCCACATCGTGACACAGCCCGGCAACGCACCATTGAAAATCGTCGTCATGGGAGCCGCTGACATCGCCGACGTCCCAGGGCTGGCGGACTATGGTTCGCGGTTCGATTTCACCTGCGCACCGGACGGTGCGACCCTGGCAACCGCGTTGCCGCAATCCGAGGTCCTGCTGGGCTGGAACTTTCGCGGCACCGAACTGGCCGACTACTGGCAACATGCCGACAACCTGAAATGGATCCACTGGTGCGGTGCCGGCGTCGATGCGGTGCTGTTTCCCGAATTGCAGGCCTCAAACGTCATCCTGACCAACTC
>JAHEJE010000056.1 GCA_024639035.1 Alphaproteobacteria bacterium | reverse complement strand
CAGGCCGGCCGTGATCGCCCGGAAAGTGACCAATGGCTTTCGCGCCAAATGGGCCGCCGAGGCCGATGCAGCAGTGCGAACCGTCGTCGATACCGCCCGTCTTGCCGGCATCAATCCCTACGTCGAAATCCGCCAAACAATCACTGCCCCATCATGATCCCGGCAGGGGCTGGGTAGTTACGTCCCAGACTACCTTTTCCTCCTTGGTGAAGGGACCGTTGACCTCTACCAGACCGGTCTGCATGTTGATAACGATATCGTCTGGGTGCGGTAGAGGGTCGGGTCCGGTCTCGCCGGTTATCTTGCGCCGTTCGAGTTCCTGCTCCCAATCGACCTTGTATGAGATGGCGGTTTGCAGCCACTCATCGTGCAAACGCTTGTTCTCACGTTCGGTGGTCGACAGCATTTCGGTAAACAGGTTGAGGGCCCGCTGGTTGCCTTTGGCGGCGTTGAGGGCAAGCGTTCGCACGACCGCCTGCGCCATCGGCAGCGTCACCCTGCGATCGCCGTCATTGACCGTAATGGTACGATAGGCTTCCAGCAGAATGATATCTTTGAGGCGCTCTTCATTGAGTGCCGGCAGTTTGTTGCGGCTGCCTCTTGGGCGACCTCTGGGGTTACCCGATTGACCCTGTTTGAAGCGCGAATGTTTCGGTGGTTTGCCATAACCGACTTCGTAACTCTCTTGATCAGCATTGCCTGTAAGACGGGCAAGGCCGTGGGAGCAATTTCTAGCCATATCGGCAGCCCTCCGGACTGCATGATTGCGCAGGGGACCTCGCTTTCGGGCCAGTTGAACCCATTGGCCAGTCTGCATCGCGGTCGGACACTCCCGCGGTCGGTCTTTCATCCAGGCCACAGGCCAGTTGAATGGCGTCATCCCGCGCATAGGCCTCCCAGCGGCGAATGATGCGCTCACAATAGATGGGATCGAGTTCGCACAAGTACGCGCACCGGCCGGTCTTGTGAGCTGCGATCACTGTCGCCCCACTACCGCCGAATGGGTCCAGAACGATGGCACCACGTTCAGAGACATCCTTGATCGCATCGGCAATCATCTGCACCGGCTTGACCGTGGGGTGCAGCGCCAATTCCTCAAGGCGGCCGCGTTTCAGCGTATTGACGCCCTTGTACTGCCAGACATTGGTGCGATAGCGCCCATGCTGGCCAAGTTCGAAGGTGTTGATGTGAGGCGCGTCCCCTTTCTTGAAGGCGAAGACCAACTCATGGCGGGACCGGTAAAATGTGCCCATCCCGCCATTGTCCTTCACCCAGACAATGAGATTCTTGAACTCGTCGAACACACTCTCCCCCGCTGTCATCATCTCATTGATGTGGCGCCAGTCCATGCAAATGAAGTGAATGGAACCGTCCACAGTGTGCTCAGCCATGTTCAAGAATGCTTTGGTCAGGAAGGACGTAAACTGATCAACGGACATCTCGCCAGAAGCCATGGCGAACTCGCGATGCTTGATGGCACCAGAGCCCCCAACATGGCCGTCAATCGGCACGTTGTACGGCGGATCGGTAAAGACCATCTGGGCCAACTCGCCATCCATCAGCGTATCGATGGTTGCGGGATCGAGGGCATCGCCACAGAGCAGACGATGGCAGCCCAATTGCCAGATATCTCCCGGTCTGCAGATACCTAGAACATCACTGCCATTTGGAACATTGTCATCGTCAGGGTCTCCCGGTTCCTCTGGGATCAAACCGTCGATCAGATTGTCGATCTCAGGGATCGAGAACCCAGTGATGCCGATGTCAAAGTCCAGATCAACCTCAAGCAGGGCCTGCAGCTCCTCACTGAGCACTATCTCGTCCCAGCCGGCGTTAAGGGCCAGCTTGTTGTCGGCCAGAACATAAGCCCGCTTCTGCTCACGGGTCATATGTTCCAGACGCACACATGGCACCTCACGCATTTGCAGCAGGCGGCCAGCTTCCAGCCTGCCGTGCCCAGCAAGAATGGTGTTGTCGCAATCGATCAGGATCGGGTTGGTGAAGCCGAACTCGGCGATGCTGTCGGCAATCTGCCGGATCTGTTTCTTGGAGTGGGTTCGGGCATTGCGCGACCAGGGCTTGAGGGCGCTGGTCGGCAAGACCTCCACTTGGGGTTGGGGCATAGGGAATCAATCCTTGTTAATTTTGTTTATCTGATATCGTCAGATACAGAAAACGCTTCACAATGTCAATGCAGGCGCTATGAATGTGTAAGACCCTGTGAACAACTGGCCAGAGGTGCTTCCATGAGTCTTGCCACGCGGCTCTTCGAGTTAAGATTGAAAGCAGGACAGTCCCTGCAGCAGGTCGCCGATGCCGTCGGTGTCTCGAAAGCCCATATCTGGGAGTTGGAGAAGGCCAAGACCGAAAATCCGTCCATGGCGCTGGTTACCCGCCTTGCCGATCACTTCAAGGTTTCGGTCAGTTTCCTGGTTGGTGAAGACATTGAAGCGCCGGATGCAGATGTCGAACTGCAGCGGATGTTCCGGCAAGCACATCAGCTCACCGACGCCGAGCGTGCCATACTCGACGACATGATGAAATCGCTTTTGAAGAGGCGGCAGGCTGGGTGAGTGTAGACAAGCTTGACCGGATGGAACTGGACGAAGCCGGCACCAATCCGCAAGCCATTGCCAAAGCAATACATCGGCAACTGGGCATCAGGTCCGGATCGGTGCCCGTGCATGAGATTGCAGCAGCACTCGATATCATTGAGATCCGCGCTGAACCGCTCACCTCCTTCGAAGGCGCGTTGCTAACGACGCCTGAACGCGGATGCGGCAGCATTCTCGTTAATAAGCAATCCGGCCATCGGCGGCAGAGGTTTACGGTCGCCCATGAGTTGGGGCATTTCCTCAATCCCTGGCATCGTCCCACATCCGATCATGGCTTTGAGTGCAGCCGTCAGGACATGCACATCAATAACGTCAACGATTCAGACACACACCGGCGCCAGGAAGCAGAAGCCAATGCTTTTGCGATCGAACTGCTTGCCCCCTTGACGCTCACCGTCAGCTATTTGCTCGGCCCGCCAGACCTACAGAATGTCTGGTCTATGTTTCAAAACCTTAAGATCAGCAAGGCTGCAGCAGCGCGCCGCTACGTTTCACTGCATGACCAGTGTTTGGCGCTGGTGTTCAGTCACCAGAACAAGTTCATGTTTGCTGATCGGAACCCGGAGTTTCCGTGGATCGATCTCACTGAGGGCCAGTCGCTGCCCAACCTGCCGGCTGCATCAGACGACACCGCAATCTCCGACATCGAAGAAGGCGATCACCAAGACTGGTTCAGCAATCCATACCCTGGCGAACTCCTGGTGCAAACGCTGTACCAGCAGGACGACTATGCCATTACACTGTTGCAGTTGAGCGGTGAAACTGACGACGACAAAGCCGACACCCGCGAAGACTCTTTCGATCGGCTCATGCGGTATTCGAGCGGCAGCCGGGACTAGCCAAGACCCCATTGACGGTCCTTATTTCGCCTCTTCCCATAGTTGCCTGATCATAGATCCAAATTCCCTGCAACTTGCCTGCTGCTTCCCTGTTTCGCCAAACAATTTCCCTGTTATTTAGCGCAGGGAATTTAATTGTAAGGTACTGATATTACGCGAGTATTTTAGACAAATTTTGGCGTTCAGGGCCGAAAAACAGCTTTTTTCCCTGTTCTTTCCCTGTTATCAGGGTAAAAGCGTTGGAGACTGGTTCGCTCCAGACTGCCTCCACCGCCAATTCACATAAACCACGCCCGCCTCCGAAGCAGGTATCTGTTCGAGCGCCACGAGTTCAGCTTGTCACTTGACTCTAAGTCTCTGCCGCTGAGTCCGCTTCGCTCCCGATAACGGGCTGAAATCCGCAAGGCTTAATTGTTCCGCGTTGTGCCATTTTCGGAAGTCGGCCAAGTTTGCAAAAGATAGCGTTAGCGCGTTGCTGTCTGGCTACATTCCCCTAACAACCTTGTTCGGCGAAATGACCGGACGGCGAATAGAAAGTAGCCGGCGTGCTTCCTCGGCTTGACCCTGTTTGAGCAGCGTTGCGGCCATGGCGAATTCGATCAAATCGCGCTGAGCTTTGCTTCCTCCGATACGGGCGTGATCGGACATGGCTTTAGTCAAATGCATGGCAGCTTCGGTCCAATTCTGTTGGGCGATTGCACCAAAAGCCTCAGCCAGATCGCACACCACGTTGCCGGCAGGTCCCTTTGCATCAGAAATAATTCTGCCAAGCTCCGCACCATCTCCAGCCATCGCAAATGCAAGTGCGGCGTGTACGTCACCAAAGGCAACGCCTGTGTTTGGAAAGTACTTGGAGGCGTACTCACACACGGTTTGCCAGCGCTCTGGAGGAACAGCTACCCCCATGAGACTGGCCCGATAAAGCACCGCTGCAGAGTCACACAGCACGACCAAAGGCGGTCCAATGGCGGCACCGGGAAAAATGTCGGTGTCGATTGTCCGCCACATTTCATCGAGGTTGCCTTGCTCCAATGCCCACAGCGCCACATGCCAGGAGACATGGCAATGCAGCAATCCGGTCTTGTCGTATTCGCGCCTCCAATCGGAAAGATATTTATAGCCCGCTTCTTGCTCGCCGTTTTCATAGTAGATGTGCGAACGAATATGGGCACCTTGTGCGCTGCGAGGATTTCCGTCCAGCGAGCGCTCGATATTCGCCTCAGCCGGTCCAATCTGTCCGACCTCGACTTGAGAAAACGCATGCTGGGACAGGAACCACCAATCATCGCCGTAGTGTGGCGCCAACTCGGTTGTAAAGGCGAGCTGTTCCGCCTCGCGGCCCGGCTGACCACTAAATCCGATCAGGCCAAACACAGTGGTACAAGTTTGAGTCGCCATTGCGTCCCGGGGATGGTCTGCAAGATGGACTCGAACAGCCTTGTATGCCTCAGCAGAATTGCCCTCGATCAACAAGCCAAGGGCGTTAATCTGACCGACCTCCCGATCTGTGACGCCGCCAACCAGCTTGCGAGCCGCTTCCAGTGCGCTCTTGGCCTCTGCTGGATTTCCTTGTGCATTGCGATAACGGGCGAGCCCCAAATGAGCCAAGGCGAACCCGTCGTCTGCAGCAATCGATCTCTGGAATGCATGCTCAACACCCCCGTCAGCTGCCAGAAAACGATCAACAGCCTCAATGTAGGCGTCTTGCGCCGCGACCGACCTAGTGGTTAGCTCATTTCCATATCGATCTGTGAGCATTTCTCTGTCCCGAACCGTTGTTTCGACAATAACACAATGCTCAACAAATTGGATCGTTCAGCGTGGGTTACTCGCAAGAGCCCCGTTCACTTAATTTTCAGGAGGATAGGAGGGCGCCATGAACTGGACGGCAGTTTCAGCCATATCAGGGGCGCTTGCCGCAATCGCGGTTGTCCTTTCAGTCGTTTATTTGGCGCTTCAGGTTCGCAGGAACACACAGGCCATGTACTCCCAGGCCCATCATCTGACTACAATTGCGCTTGCGGAAACTGCGGCAACAATAGCATCAAGCAGTGAGCTCAGCCGGATCTACCGGCTTGGCTTGGTGTCCCCGGACCAACTTAGCGAGGATGAGTTTTTTCGCTTTGCAGCGATTGGCACCAGTCAATTTCGAACGTTTGAGAACCTGTTTTTCCAGCACCGTTCCGGACTGGTGACTGAAGACTTTTGGAGTGCTCATCGCGAAAACATCCTGTGGTTCTATCACACTCCGGGGATGCAGATTTGGTGGCAGGACAAGAGACTGGCTTATAGCAGAAGCTTTCGTGAATTCCTGGAAACCTCAAAGGTAACAGACGTTGCTTCACCGGATACCAGACGAATCTGAACGAGGGTTAACTTGGCAATGGATGCTTCAGGCTTTCTCATAGTGGCAACGAAATTCGCAAGACTTGGGGGTTCCGTGGATAGAAACACAAGGATTTATGCTCATGCACCGCATCATTGAAACAAGTTTCAAGAAGCCACCTGCTCCTCATGCCTGGGCTATTGCGTCGAATGGCACACTGCACTCGGTTCATGTACCGATACGGTCGGATGGTACAATTGAAAATGGCAACGCAACGCTGCAGGCTGAGGTCACGTTTGCCGATTTAAAGGCTACTCTCGAAGCGGCTGGTGCAGAATTTTCGGATGTAACTCTGGTGCAAATCTATTTGACGTCCCTGGAACATAAGCCCGCAGTTGATGAAGTTTATAAACGCTTCTTCTTTGAGCCTTATCCCGTGCGTGCCTGCATCGCCGTCTCCGAATTGCCAACACCCGCAACTATCATCGAAATGGTTGTTACAGCAGCGCTGCCCCAGTAAGTGCTCGGAGAAAAATGCATTACTTTGTGTGTATTCATGTCTCATTTGGGTCAACCGCACTCCTGACATGCTATAGACATTGACATCCGCTGTGCCTTCAGATTCAGACACCTTGCGTGCTGTATCCCCACGGTGAATAAAAGCGCAGAGTGGGCGTCGAAGCGAAACTGGCGTATGTCCGCAATCCGGAAGCTGTCGCTGAACTCAACTGGGGCGATAGACGATTCCATCCATGGTCATAAGGCGTTGGGGAAAACGACCTCGTCGACCTCCACGGGCCTCTGGAATGACACCCGGTTTGCGCGATGCGAATTCCTGGCCCGGCGTCTGCAGGCACGGCGAGCGAGCCTGCCGATTTGGCAGCGTGGCGTTTATGGCGCACAATTGCCTTGCGAGGCAGTCGTTTGCTGGTCTCATATGAAGCAGTGCGATTTCAGCAGGGGTGTCGATGTCGGGTGCCATAACTTTGCCGAGCTGGTTGGCGGTTGTCATAGTTGCCTTGGCGATCCTGGCATTGGTCAACCATTTCTTCCTGCCCGCCATTCGTTGGTTCTGGCGCCGGATCGCCAACACGGTGATCAGTGACGTCAACAAGCGCTTCGGTCTCAAGCTGCCGACCTTCCAGCTCACCAAGCGCCAGGTGCTGATCGATCGTCTCGTCTATGACCCCGAAGTGCTCGAGACCGTCACCCGTGTGGCCGAAGACAGGGGCGTCACCCGCGATGGCGTGATGGCCGAAGTGGTCATGTTCGCCCGCGAGATGGTGCCGTCGTTCAATGCCTACATCTATTTCCGCCTCGGCTACCGGATCGCCCGGCGCTTGCTGCGCTCGTTCTACCAAGTCAATGCCGGCTGGGTGCACGAGGCGGCCCGCGAACAGCTGCCGGAAGATACTTCGGTGGTGTTTTTCATCAACCACCGCAGCAACATGGACTACCTGCTGGTCAGCTACCTCGCCTCCAATCGCGCCGCACTGTCGTATGGCGCCGGGGAGTGGGCGCGCATCTGGCCCTTCCGGCCGATCCTGCGGCTGGCCGGCGCCTACATCCTGCGCCGCAGTCACGACAACCCGCTGTACCGGGTTGTCCTACGGCGCTACGTGCAGATGGCAACGGCAGCCGGGGTGCCGCACGCGATATTCTCCGAAGGCGGCTTGTCGCGCAATGGCAAGGTCAATCCGCCCAAGCTGGGCCTGCTCAGTTATGTCTGCCAAGACTTCGATGCAGCCGGGAAACGCGAAATCCTGTTCATTCCCGTCGGTACCAATTTCGACCGCGTCATTGAAGAACGGGTTTTGATCGCCAACCGGGACACCGATTTCCGCAATCGCAGTGCCAGCTTCGTTCTGGGGTCGACGGTGAAGTTCGTGGTTGAACAGATCTGGCAAAAGATCACCGGCCGACGCAAAGGGTTCGGCGTCGCGGCTGCCAACTTCGGCGAGCCGCTGTCGCTGCGCGCCTGGTCGCAGAGCAACGGGCTTTCTTTCGTCGATCTCGGCCAGGAACAGTTCTCCAGCGCCATCACCGCGCTCGGCGAGGACCTGCATCGCCAGGTCACCTGCGTCATCCCGGTACTGGCGGTGCCTGTGCTCGCCATGATACTGCTCAGGACTGACAAGCCCTTGACCGCGGACCTGCTGAGCCGCGCGGCGCTCCAGGAGATTGACAGGCTGCGCTCGCTGGGCGCCCATGCCGGCATGAAGCCGGGAGGTGAGAAGGAGGCCGTGGCGTCCGGCTTGCAACTGATGACCGACCTCGAGCTGGTCCAGACCGGCTCGCAGGACACAATCGCCATCAACGATAAAGAACGGGATTTGCTGCAATACCATGCCAATTCCATTATCCAGCTCGGTGCCACGCTTGAAGCCAAGTGATGGGGTGTAATCAATGACGTCGCCCGGGCGCGCCTCAACCCAGGAAGTCGTGGTCGCGGCGCTGCGCACGCCGGTCGGCAGCCTGCTGGCCCGCCCGTGGTTCGACAAGCTGGCGCTGATCTCCATCGCCCATGGGTTCATTCCGCTGTCGCGATTGTGGGCAGCCGCGCGCGCCGCTGAAGGCTCGGTTGAACGGTATTTCGACGAAGCCGGCATCGCCCCGACGGCAAAGCTGCAGGCCAGCGTCCAACGCACGCTCAGCCGTTTCGAAGAGGTGCGCCACCGCGTCGTCGATATCGAGCGCCAGTGGGCAGACGTTATCTTTGGCCCACGCCAGCCCACCATCGAAACGGCCTCGCAAACCGAACACACCCGCTTATGTCATCGCAGTGACTACAATAACCTGCGGCGCATCTTCATTCCGCTGCGGCTTGCCGCGAAGGTGAACCCGATCCGATGGCAGATACCGACACCGGCCGAAGTCGCGGCGGTTTACGATCCGCTGGTCGACGATCACGCCAAGGCCTTCGCACTGCCGGACCCGATGCCCGAGGTGACGGTCTCGCACCCGGTGCGCGGCCACAACGGTGAGCGCAACTACTGGCTTCGCTTTGCCTCGCCGGTCGCCCGCATGGGCGATCAGGTCATCGCGCGGGTCTACGAGCCGGCTGACAGCGCCAATGCGCCGACTCTGATTTTCGGCCACGGCATCTGTGTCGAGTTCGATCATTGGCGCGGGCTTGTCGATGAGGTCGAGGCGATGGTCAAGATGGGCATCCGGGTCGTTCGGCCCGAGGCGCCGTGGCACGGCCGCCGCGTCCCGGACGGAATGTATGGCGGTGAAAAATTCATCGCCACGGCACCTATGGGCGCTCTCGATCTGTTCACATCGGCGGCCCGGGAATGGGCGGTGCTGATCGACTGGTTTCGTTCGACCACCTCCGCGCCGATCGCCATCGGCGGCAGTAGCCTGGGCGCCATGACGGCCCAGACCATTGCCGACAAGGCCCGCTACTGGCCGGAGCGGCTGCGGCCGGACGCAATGTTCCTCGTCACCCACTGCGGCCATATCGAGGAAGCCGTCGTGCATGGCGAACTCGCCAAGATCTGGGGCGTCGCCCAGGCAACCATGCAGCACGGCTGGCGGTCCGACCTGGTTCGGCACTACATGCCCCTGCTTGAAGCCGAGGGACGCACGGTGGTCGATCCGGCAAACATCGTCACCGTGCTCGGCGATCACGACAACGTCACACCGTTCGACGGCGCCACAACTCTCAATGATGAGTGGGGCCTGCCCGCCGAGAACCGCTTTGTCTATCGCCGCGGCCACTTCAGCATTCCGATCGGAATGATGCGGGATCAATCCCCGCTCGTGCGTTTTCGGCACATCCTCACCCGACTGGCCGGCTGATACCAAAGGTAATTTATAGCTCGCCAATTCCGACCAGTCGATCGATCGGTGAATGATCGTCGCTCAACAGCAGTGCATCGCGTCTCAACGCCAGGTCCTGCAGCTTTTGCGCTGCCAGTCGCACGAAGATGCGCTCGCCGTCGTCGGCATCGGCAAGCCTGGCCAAGCCGCTAGCGGAAGCTGAGGCAAACAACACGAAGGTGGTCCGGCCGCCTGAAGCCAGATCGCCTTCCTCGGCAAACACCTCGACGTTGTCGAAGACCGATCGAAGCGTCCGGTACACCGACAGCATGGCCATGGTCCTGCCGGCATGATCGACAACGTTCATGGCGTAGATGCCGTCTTGGGCAAGTTTGCTGCGCACCAGTTGAAAGAACTCCCGGGTGACCAGGTGAGCCGGAACGGCAATGTCGGTGAACGCATCGCCGATGATGACCTGATATCGCTCCGGGCTGTCGCGCAGGGCAACCCGTGCATCCTGGTGGACAACCGTCATGCCGGTCTTCTGAAGCCACATTTCCCGGCGCGCCAGCATCGTCACATCGGGGTCGATCTCGCTGACCGTGATCTTTGCCTGCGGCTGTGCTGCCAGCCAGGCGCGCGGCAGGGTGTAGGCACCGCCGCCGATGAAGAACGATGTTCGCGGCTTGCCGCCCAACCGCTTCGTGATGACCGTGTCGATCAGTGCCACATAGGGCGTGACCAGCTGCCCGGGGCGGTCGGCGACATTGATGCCGTGCCCGAGATGATCCAGCACCATCAGTTTGGCAGGGGCGCCGACCTGCCCGGTGAAATCCAGAATGCGGATACAGTAGTAGCGGCTTTCTTTCGTGCACACCGATTGCGCCGTCAGGTTGTAGGCACAGACTGCCGCGGCACCGACGAGGCTGCAGATGACGGCGATGTGATAACGCCTGTGCCCGGCGGCAACGGCCAGCATGACGGCCAGTCCGGCGTAAAGCACCGCGACAGCAACAATCGTGACGCTGGTGCCGAGCCAGGCAATGAACACAAAGCCGGTTGCCAGCGTGCCGGCGATGGCGCCGATGGAACCGGCTGCGAAGATCGCCCCCAGCGCCTTGCCTTCGGCACCTGGCTTCAGTTCGACGGCCGCCCGCGCCAGCACCGGCGCAGGCGTGCCGGCGAAAAACGACGGCAGAAACACGACGACCGTCGCCAGGATCAGGATGGCTGCACCGGGGCCGGGAGCGTTGCTCAAAATAGCGGCAGAAAACCAGCGCAGAAAGACCAGCGTGAGCGCCGTTGTCAGCGATGCCAGGCCCAGGCAGACAGCGGTCAGTCCCAGCCCCTCCCGGCGCGGTTTCTGGGCCAGCAGGCCACCGACCCAATGACCGACCGAAAGACCGGCCAGCACCACTGCAATGATGGCCGTCCAGGTATAGATCGACATGCCGACATAGGGCGCCAGCATTCGCCCGGCCAGGATCTCGACCACCAGCGCTGCGGCAGAGACCAGTGCCTGAACCGCGATCATTGTCGGCAACGAGATGAGCCGCGCGCGACAGGTATCTGCGGGTTCGCAAGCTTGCGGGGAAACGGGGGAAGGCTCCAATTATGGTCCTCGGATCAGTGGATGTCGGCGAACGCCTCTGGCGACCCGTGGATGACCGGGCAGAAATCGCGTTTCTTGAT
>JAHEJE010000336.1 GCA_024639035.1 Alphaproteobacteria bacterium | reverse complement strand
ATGGACCCTCGGGTCAAGCCCGAGGGACGCAAATTTCTATAACTCGCGTTGCCCATAGTCACCCCTTCTTCATGCTGTTCGGCCCGAGAGGGTGATCTGCGTGGGGGTAGGGATGGTGATGATGGCCGTGGTCATGCCCGTGGTCGTGGCTGTGATCATGATGATCATGTTCGTGACGGTGCGCCTGTTCCTGGCAGGCGCCGGTACATTCGCCGTCACACAGGGTGCAGCCGGCGCCGACACCTTCGACATGGTGGTGGTGGCTCTCCTGCGGCAGGCCGATCTCGGCCTCGAAGCCGAGCACCTGGGCGCGGTACTTGCACAGGCCGCAGTTCATCAGGTTGTCGCCGGTGAGGATCTGCTCGACGCGCTGCTTGAAGGTCTCCATCACCATCGGGTGGTCGTTGAGGTAGGGGGCCTTGAGGAATTCGATTTCCGGATGGTCGGCGGCGACCAGTTCCATGTGCTGGTAGATGCGGTTGACCAGAACGCCGGTGAACAGGAAGTACGGGAATACGATGATGCGCTTGAAGCCGAGCTTGGCGGCCTGGCGCAGACCCGGTTCGACGAGCGGAAAGGTGACGCCGGAATAGCAGGTCTCGGCCCAGCCGAAGCCGAAGCCTTCCCACAGCATGCGGGTGACCTTGGAGACGTTGGAATTGGCGTCCGGGTCCGAGGCGCCGCGGCCGACGACGACCAGCATGGTGTCATGCAAGGGGACGTCGGTTTCAGCAGCGTCGATGGCCTGCTGGATGCGCGCGCCGGCGGCCTGCATCATTTTGGCGTCGATGCCGAGTTCCTTGCCGTAGTCGATGGTCAGGCCTTCATGCTGGGCGGCATAGGTATTGAGCACGCTCGGAATGTCGTTCTTGGCGTGGCCGGCGGCAAACAGCATGCCGGGGACGGCGAGGACGCGCGTCACGCCCTGTTCGCGCAGCTTGTCGAGGCCGGCATGGATCACCGGATTGGCGAACTCGAGATAGCCGTATTCGACCGGGTACTCAGGCATGGACGCGCGCAACGCCTCGGCGACCTTGGCGAATTCCTCAACGGCGAGGCGGTTGCGGCTGCCGTGGCCGCAGACCATGATGCCCAGTTTCTCGGTCATTTTGTTCTCCCTGTCAGGCCTTCAGCCTTCCCCGCCTCTTGGTGCTGCTCTTTGCTTGTCATCACCCGGTTCAACCGGGTGAACCAGTATCCGCTGTCCTGGCAATAGTGGCACAGAACAAGCGACACATCTGGTGCGGAGGATACTGGATTGCCCGGTCAAGCGGGCAATGACAACTCAAGCGTCTTTCAAACCCGCGCCGGCTTGAACAGGCGCCGGGCAAGCACGATGCCGGCCGATATGCTGACAGCCGCCGCCAGGAGGGCATAACCGAGCCAGTGGGTGTGGCCGTGGCCGTGACTGGCAAGATGGCCGGGGTCGGCGAATGCCGTGTTGGCCGAAGCGGTGAGAACAAGAGCGCTGAGCGTTGTGCGGATCATTTTTGCTGCCTTTCGTTGCATAGGACATCGGCAGCGCCCGCCTCATCAAAGCGGATGACTTTCCTGCAGCCTGCGGCGTTGGTCCCCGGGTTGGGTCAACCGCACCACACTCGCTTCCAGTCCTCTTCGAAGGAGGACGCTGCGTGTCTGACGCTAGCAGTAGGGCTGCCGGGGCAATGGGTCAAGCCGGCAAGCGACGGCTAGCGTCATTTTCCGCCTCCTCCTTGCGCTCAACTTGTCCGTAAACCGGTTGCCACTTTTCGGGTTGAGCTCAATACTCCACCCCGATCTGTGCCTTGATGCCGGCTCTGAACGGGTGCTTCACCTGTTCCATCTCGGTGACCAGGTCGGCGATATCGATCAACTCTTCCTTGGCGTTGCGGCCGGTGAGGACGACGTGGGTCATTTCGGGCTTCTCGGTCTTGAGGAATTCCGCGACTTCGTTGACGTCGATGTAGTCGTAGCGCAGGGCGATGTTGATTTCATCGAGCAGGACCATGGCGTTCTTTTCGTCGCGGATCAACTCCTTGGCCTTTTCCCAGGCCGCGGCGGCCATTTCCATGTCGCGGGACTTGTCCTGGGTCTCCCAGGTGAAACCTTCGCCCATGGTGTGGAACTGGCAGATGTCGGTGTGGTTGGCGGTGATCAGATCGCGCTCGCCGGTCGACATGCCGCCCTTGATGAACTGGACGACGGCGCACGGCATGCCGTGGGCGATGTGGCGGAAGATCATGCCGAAGGCGGCGGTCGACTTGCCTTTGCCCTTGCCGGTGTGGACGATGATCAGGCCCTTCTTGTCGGTCTTGGTGGCCATGATCTTGTCGCGGGCGGCCTTTTTCTTCTTCATTTTTTCGGCGTGGTAGGCGGCCAGTTCTTCTTCATTCATCGAGTCAGTTTTCTTGCTCATGAGGTCGTGTCTCCGGTGAGTTCATGGATGAGATGATAGGTGGAATTGGCACGCGGTGTCCAAAGGCCGCGCGATTGCGCTTCGGCAAAGCGTTCAGCGATTTCGCGCAAGGCGGCCGGGTTGTTGGCCTTTAGGAAGTCCTGCACGGTCTGGTCGGCGATGTAGGCGTCCCAGGCGAGGTCGAAATGGTGCGATTTGGCGGCACCGGTGGTGGCAGCGAAGGCGAACAGGTAGTCGACCGTGGCGGCAATCTCGAAGGCGCCCTTGTAGCCGTGGCGCATGACGCCGGCGATCCACTTGGGGTTGGCGGCGCGCGAACGCATGACACGGCCGATTTCCTCTTCCAACGTTCGGGTGACGGGGCGCTCGGGGCGGGAGTGGTCGTTGTGGTAGACGATCGGGCGGGCGCCGGATGTGGCTTCGACGGCAGCGGTCATGCCGCCTTCGAACTGGTAGTAGTCGTCGCTATCGAGCAGGTCGTGTTCGCGGTTGTCCTGGTTGTGGACGACGGCTTCGATGCGTTTGAGGCGGCGGGTGAAGGCGGCCTCGTCGCGCTTGCCGGAGGCCGCCGCGCCATAGGCATATGAACCCCAGGTGATGTAGGCGGCGGCGAGGTCGGTGCGGTCCGACCACA
>JAHEJE010000055.1 GCA_024639035.1 Alphaproteobacteria bacterium | reverse complement strand
CGGTGGTTGCCTCGGATGCCTTCTTCCCGTTCCCCGACGGCCTGCTGCAGGCCGCCGAGGCCGGCGCCACGGCGGTGATCCAGCCCGGTGGATCAATGCGCGACGATGATGTTATAAAGGCTGCCGATGAGGCCGGGCTGGCGATGGTCTTTACCGGCGTGCGCCATTTCCGGCACTGAGGTGGACACGCAGCCCTCACTCTTAATCCCCTCCCCTAGAAAAGGGGAGGGTCAGGGTGGGGATTGATGGCGGTGCCACAAATGGATGCCTTTGCCAGTTGCACCGCCATCAACCCCCATCCCGACCTTCCCCCTTGCTGGGGGAAGGGGATACATCGCACCAAACCCCACTAGGAGACCAGACCATGCTGATCACCACCACTCACGTCATCGAAGGCCACCGCGTACTTGCCTACAAGGGGCTGGTTGCGGGTGAGGCCATTCTCGGGGCCAACCTGTTTCGCGATCTGTTCGCCTCGGTCCGCGATATCGTCGGCGGGCGCTCAGGGGCCTACGAGAAGGTTCTGAACGATGCCCGCGAGACGGCCATTGCCGAGCTTGCCGACCGGGCCGCAGCGCTGGGCGCCAACGCCGTCATCGGCGTCGACATCGACTATGAGACCGTCGGACAGAACGGCTCTATGCTGATGGTCACCGCCGCCGGCACCGCCGTCCAGATCGACTGACCAAACGCGTGTATGTGAAGAGGCGGCACCGGCCCGCTCCCCCGCCCAACCACCCAATGCAAGGGTACCCTATGGGTGGTTGGGCGGGGGTGCGGGCCGGTGCCGGTTAAGCGCGATGAGCCCTAACCGGAGGTGACCGCCAGGTCGCCGAGCTGGCTGGCGGCGACGGCGAGCTTGGCCAGGGTGAAGTCGCTTTCGCTGAGCAGTTCGTCGATGCCGCTGCGCACCCGCTTCAGGGATTTCTCGTTGTCGCGCGACCAGGTCTGCCATGGATCCTGCTTGCCGGAATGTTCCGCCAGCATGGCCGACACGATGCCGCGCAGGCTTTGCAGGATTCCATCCAGGGTCCGGTTCACCGCCAGCTTGTCGTAGTAGTGCGAGGTGTCGATCTCATCGGAACGCTGGATCAGCCGGTCGACGCCGAGCCCGATGCCGGCGGTGAAATAGGTCTTGGCGACCTTGATCGTCTGCTGGCCGGTCAGATTGGCGACGAGAACGATGTCCGGCGCCCGCAGCAGATAGCGCAGGCCGGCAATGCGCCTGGCGGTGTCTTCCGGCACACCCTGCTTGACGTAGCTGCCGACGCGCTCGTCGATGCGCTTGTAATTGCTTTCCGGCAGGACTTTCTCGAGATTGGCTGCGATCTCCTCAATGCCCTCGCGGTAGTGAACGATCGCCTTTTCCAGGCCGTCGGCAAAGTTCTCGTGGCGCAGGAACCAGATCGTCGCCCGGCGCAGGACACGCTGCAGTTGCACGTAAAGTTCGGTCTGTAGACCGCCATCGATCTTGTTGTCGAGTTCATCGATCAGGTCGTTGGCCTCGGTCAGGGCAAAGGCGTCGCGGGCAGCGGAAAAGCCCCTGGTGATCTGGGCTTCGGCGTGACCGGTTTCCTCCTTCATGCGCAGCATGAAAGCCGGGCCGCCGCGGTTGATCATGCTGTTCGCCAACATCGTGGCGATGATCTCGCGGCGCAGCTTGTGGCCGTTGATCTCATCGGCATACTTCTTCTGCAGCCGCACCGGGAAGTAGCGGAACAGCTGGGTCGACAAATAGGGATCGTCCGGCACCGAGCTGGCCAGCAGCCGGTCGTAGAGCACGATCTTGGCATAGGCCATCAGGACCGAGATTTCCGGGCGCGTCAGCGATTGGTCGTGCTGCAGCCGGTCGGCGATGACGCCGTCGTCGGGCAGGAACTCGATTGCCCGGTCGAGCAGCCCTTCGCTTTCCAGCTCGCGCATCAGCCGGCCGATGTATTCGACCTCGCGGGCGCCGCGCGCCTCGCTCATGGTCAGACACAGGGTCTGGAGATAGTTGTTGCGCAGCACCAGGCTTGCGACCTCGTCGGTCATGTCGGCGAGCAGCTTGTTGCGCTGCGGGCGCTTGAGCTTGTCGGCCTGTTCGGCCGCGGCAAGGGCGATCTTGATGTTGACCTCGACATCGGAGGAGTTGACGCCGGCGGAGTTGTCGACCGCATCGGTGTTGATGCGCCCGCCGTTGAGGGCGAACTCAATGCGGCCGAGCTGGGTGACGCCGAGATTGGCACCCTCGCCGATAACCTTGGCGCGGACCTCCTTAGCGTTCACCCGGATGCCGTCATTGGCCCGGTCGCCGGCATCGGCATTGCTCTCGGTGCCGGCCTTGATATAGGTGCCGATGCCGCCGAACCACATCAGGTCGACGGACATGCGCATGATGGCTCTGAGAATATCGTTCGGGGTCGCCGCCTCGCCCTTGAGGTCGAGCAACTTGCGCATCGCGGCACTGAGCGGAACCGACTTCAGCGAGCGCGCGAACACGCCGCCGCCCTTGGAGATCAGCTTGCTATCGTAGTCCTGCCAGCTCGAGCGCCCCATGTCGAACAGGCGCTGGCGCTCGGCATGGCTGGCCGCCGGGTCCGGGTCGGGATCGATGAAGATGTCGCGGTGGTCGAAGGCGGCCACGACCTTGGTCTGGTCGGACAGCAGCATGCCGTTGCCGAACACGTCGCCGGACATGTCGCCGACGCCGGCGGCGGTGAACGGGGTCGACTGGATGTCGGTGTTCATCTCGCGGAAATGGCGTTTGACCGCTTCCCAGCCGCCGCGCGCGGTGATGCCCATGACTTTGTGGTCGTAACCGGCCGATCCGCCCGAGGCAAAGGCATCGTCGAGCCAGAAGCCGTGCTCCTGCGACAGGCCGTTGGCGGTGTCGGAAAACGTCGCCGTGCCCTTGTCGGCAGCGACCACCAGATAAGGATCGTCGTCATCAAAGCGGATGACGTCGTCCGGCGGCACGACCTTGTCGGCAACGATGTTGTCGGAGATTTGCAGCAGGCTGGAAATGAACATCTTGTAGGTCCGCGTGCCTTCGGCAAAGATCTCCTCGCGGCTGCCGCCGGCGGGCAGCTTCTTGGGCACGAAACCGCCCTTGGCGCCGACCGGCACGATGACCGCGTTCTTGACGTTCTGGGCCTTGGCCAGGCCGAGCACCTCGGTGCGGAAGTCCTCCGGCCGGTCCGACCAGCGCAGGCCGCCGCGGGCAATCATGCCGCCGCGCAGGTGAATGCCCTCGACATCGGGGGCATAGACGAATATCTCGGCGAACGGCCTTGGCGCCGGCAGATCCTCGATTTCGCTGGAATCGATCTTGAACGCCATCGTCGGGCGCAGGCCGCCGTCGGCATCGCGCTGATAGAAGTTGGTCCGGTGCATCGACATGACGAGGTTTTCGAAACGCCGCACGATGCGGTCCTCGTCCAGAGACGGGACCTCCTGCAGGATCGCATCGATTTTCGCCGAGACCTTTTCGGCAGCGGCGTTGCGCTTGGTTTTGCCGGTACTGCCGAGACTGAAGCGGGCCTTGAACAGTTCAACGAGCAGATTGGCGATGGCACTGTGCTTGACCAGCGTGCCGGCCATGTATTCCGACGAATAGGGGATGCCGGTCTGGCGCAGGTACTTGCCGCAGGCGCGCAGCAGCGCCACATCGCGCCATTCCATGCCCTGTTCCAGAACCAGGGTGTTGTAGATGTCGTTTTCGGCCAGGCCGTTCCACACCGCCAGGAAACAGCCTTCGAGCATCTGGCTGCGGGCCTTGATATCGACATCGGGGCGGCCGGCGGCCTGAAGCTTGACCTCGTGAATGAAAATCTTGCGGGTCGATTTGGTGCCGTGGCGGGTCAGGGTGAAACTGTGTTCCTCGATGGCCCGCAGTCCCATGTTCTCGAGGATCGGCAAGCGGTCGCTGAGCGGCACGGCCTCATCGTAATGATAGAGCTTGAGACGCGAGACGCCTTCGGGGTCCTTGAGCACCGGGTAGAACTCGACGGCGACCTTTTCGCCTTCGGTCAGCGCCTCGATTTCGCGGATGTCGTAGAGCGAGGTGTGCGGCGTGAATGCCTCCTGATAGCCGCGCGAGAACGCATCGCGGTACTTGCGCTGCAGGCGCCTGGACTCATCGGCCGGCAGGGTTGTCTCGATGGCCTCGACGAGGCGGTCGTCCCAGGTGCGCACGATATCGGCGATCTCGCGTTCCAGCTTGTCGACGCTGGGGCGGGTCGCGGCCTTGGCGTTGCGGGCGATATTGAAGTGCACGCGCACCAGCACGCCTTCGCCGAAATAGGGCGAGAAGCTGTTGATGGTTCCCTCATAGGCCTCGGCGAGAACTTCGCCGATCTTCTCGCGGACGTTGGAGTTGAAGCGGTCGCGCGAGATGTAGACATAGGCCGACACGAAGCGGTCGAAGCGGTCGCGGCGCATGAACAGCCGGGTGCGCGGGCGCTCTTCCAGGCGCACGATGCCGGCGGCCATGGCGGCCAGCGTCTCGACCTCGATCTGGAACAGTTCGTCGCGCGGGAAGGTTTCCAGCACGTTGAGAAGGCTCTTGCCGGAGTGACTGTTGGGATTGAGGCCGCTGTGGTCGATGACTTCGCCGATCTTCTTGCGGATCAGCGGTATTTCGCGCGGCGAGCGGGTGTATGCCGTGGAGGTGAACAGACCGACGACGCGGATTTCGCCGGTCAGGACGCCATCCTGGTCGAACTTCTTGATGCCGACGTAGTCCATCGCCGTGCGGCGGTGGACGTTGGAGATGGCGTCCGATTTGGTGATGAAGATCGGCGCCGGCTGCAGCAGGAACTCGCGGATTTCCGGCGTCAGGGTCATCACGTCGCCGCCGCGCCTGAGGACATGCATGTCGTCGCGGCGCAAGACGCCGAGGCCGCTGTCGGCGACCACCTTGAGCTGGCCTTTTTCCGGGCCGCCGTCGAAGCGGTACTCGCGGATGCCAAGGAAGGTGAAATGGTTGTCGAGCAGCCACTGCAGGAAGGCCATCGCCTCGGTGAGTTCCTCGACCGGCACCGGCGGCGGGTTGTGCTGATAGGACGACATGGCGTCCTTGACCGCCGACTGCATGGTGCGCCAGTCGAGCACCGATGCGCGTATGTCCTCAAGGGCTTGCTGCAGATCCTGCAGCAACGCTTTGCGTTCGCGGGCGCCGACGAGGCGGTTGATGTGGATGTGGATCAGGCTTTCGCGGTGGGCTGCAGAACTCTCGCCGCGCTGCGCCTTGATGCTCGTCAGGGTGCCGTCGGTCTTGCGCTCGACATCGATGATCGGGTGCAGGACGAGGAGGATTTCAAAGCCGCGCGCGGCCAGCATGTTCATCACCGAATCGACCAGGAACGGCATGTCGTCGTTGAGCATTTCAATGACGGTGATTTGCGCCAGGTGGCCGTCCTTGGCGTCGGGATTGTAAATGTTGACCACCGCCCGGCCGGGCCGGCGCTTGGCCATGAACCCCAGGCTGTCGGTGGCCAACTGCATCAGCTCATCGTCGGCCAGAACCTCAAGATCTTCCTGAACCGCGGCTTGGTACATCTTGACCGCCAGGGTCGACAGCTTTGCGTCGTTGGGCTCTTCGGCCGCCAGTTTTGCAATCTTCTTCACCCGTGATTTCACCGAAGCCTTGGTCGCCATGTCTGTTCCCCTGTTTGACGGCAGTGCACTGCGCACGCCACACATTAGTACGAAAGTATTACGGGGGCTACAGGACTCGTCCGGCAATTCCCGTTAGTGATCACAACCATGCGAAAAACCGAAGGATGTGTGCGATGACTGCCAAGGACAAACCGATCATAGCGCTGGCCCTGGACGCCGAGGGCGAACTCAGCGACCGCCAGGCCGCCTATTTCAGCACCTGCCGGGAAAAGCTGGGCTTCGTTCCCAATGTGCTGCAGGCCTATGCCTTCAGCCCGGCCAAGCTGCAGGCGTTTGCCGACATGTACAACGACCTGATGCTGGCCGACTGCGGGCTGAGCAAGCTGGAGCGCGAGATGATCGCGGTTGTCGTGTCGAGCGTCAACCATTGCTACTACTGCCTGGTGGCCCATGGCGCGGCGGTGCGCCAGCTGTCCGGCAATCCCGAGCTTGGCGAGCAGATGGTGATGAACTACCGCACCGCCGACCTGAGCGAGCGCCAGCGCGCCATGCTCGACTTTGCCTGGCACCTTACCAAGGCGCCGGAAACCATCGACGAAAGTCACCGCCAGACCCTGCGCGACGCCGGCTTCGGCGACCGTGACATCTGGGACATCGCCTCGGTGGTGGGGTTCTTCAATATGTCCAACCGGATCGCGGCGGCCAGCGACATGCAGCCCAACGCCGAGTATCACTCAACCGCGCGCTGATTTGATCTTAGTCGAGCGCCCGGTACCAGGTGTCGGACAAGGTGTAGCCGTGCGGCCAGGGATCGCGCGGGTCGCAGACGTAGGTGTGATAGCCGGTGATCCAGGCCCGCCCGGAAATCGACGGCACGATGGCCGGCGTTCCGTCTTCCAGGGCGGTCTCGCTCTCGATAACCGCATCGAAGCGCGAGCCGATCACCGAGCGGCTGACGAAACCGTCGCCGACGGCCAGTTCGCCCTTGGCATGCATCACCGCCATACGGGCGCTGGTGCCGGTTCCGCACGGGCTGCGGTCCAGCTTGCCGGGCGAGATGACCACGGTGTTGCGGCCGGTCAGCTCGCCGTCGTGTTCTGCGACGGGATTGACGAACTCGGTGAAGGCGATCCTGCCGGCACCGGGCACCTCGGGATGGGCGACGTGCAACTGCTCTTCGGCCGCCTGCTTGATGGTCTCGCCGACCTCCACCAGCCTGCGGGCCTCGGCGGCGACGATGTCGAAGCCGAACCGGGCCGCATCGACGATGGCGAAAAACGCTCCGCCGTAGCCGACATCGAGCCGGACCGGGCCGAGATCGGGGACCTCGATCTCGGCATCGAGGAGTGCGGCAAAGCACGGCACGTTCCACAGCTTGATGCGATCGACCCTGCCGTTCGAACAGGATGCCACGACCTTCACCAGGCCGCCCGGGGTCTCCAGGGTGAGATGGGTCTCGGGCTCGCGCATGGCCACCATGCCGGTCTCCAGGAGCACGGTGCTGACGCAGATGCAGTTCGAGCCGGACATCGGCGGATAATCGTCCGGTTCCAGGATGATGAAGCCGGCATCGGCGTCGGGGTGCTTGGCCGGCACCACCAGATTGGCGTGGGTGAAGGCGCCGCCGCGCGGTTCGTAGAGCAGAAACTTGCGGAATTCGTCGTTGGTGTCGGCCAGCCACTGCTGCTGCTGGTAAACGCTGTCGCCCGGCGGCGGCAAGACACCGCCGGTGATCACCTTTCCAACTTCGCCTTCGGCATGGGCGCCGACGACGCTGATCATCCTGTTTCGCTGCATGGGAAACGTCCACTGCCAGAGGGGCCCGACCAGCGGTCACCATAACGCAGCGCGGGGCGATGACAATTGGAAATTCAGGCGGTGAGTCGTGCCGGGTCAGTATCGACGAGCCGCGAGGCCGGGAGACCAAGCGTGACCGTGGTTCCGCGGCCGGGCGCCGACTCGATCAGCAACTGGCCGTCGTGCAGCTCGCAGATCTTCTTGGCGATGGCCAGCCCCAGCCCGAGACCTTCGGCCGCCCGGCTGATCGACATGTCGGCCTGGAAGAACGGCTTCAGGCATTGTTCCAGCCGGTCGGGGCTGATGCCCGGGCCACTGTCGCGGACCGATATGTGCAGCGACCGGTCGGCGGTGATATCGCAGGAAATATGGACCTCGGCGCCGGGTGCGGAAAACTTGACCGCGTTGTCGACGAGCCGGCAGAGGCCGTCGAGCAGTTGCCGCCGGTCGCCCCTGACCGTTCCGGCTCCGATATCGTCCTGAGCGAGCAGGCGGACATTGCGGGCCGCGGCATTGGTCTTTGCCATGATCAGGCTATCTTCTATCAGCTCGCTGATCCGGCAGACGCCAGGGGTCGAAAAACCGACGCCGGAGAACAGCCGGGAATAGGTGAGCACGTCGCCGACGACGGCGTTCAGCCGCATGGCGGCATCGGTCATGTTTTCCAGATGCTCTTTCTGGTCGGGCTTCAATGTCTTGCGCAGCTCGGCCTTGAGAACGTCGGCGAAACCAACCAGCACGTTCAGCGGTGTGCGCAACTCATGGCCAAGCAGCTGAAACAGGTTGTCCTTGGTCCGGTTGGCCAGATCTGCCTCGAGCCTGGCATGGCGCAACTCGCGCTCGACCTCGCCGTTGCGCAACACGAAGCGTACCTGATGATGGAACAATGCCCAGTTGATCGGCTTGGTGATGAAGGTCGTCGCGCCGACGGCGAAGGATTTCTGGATCGCTTCCTCGTCGTTGCGGCTGGTTGCCACGATGACCGGCATATCCATCGTCCGCGGGGTCTTGCGCATGTAGCTGATGAGCTCGAAGCCATCGAGCGCCGGCATGCTGAGATCGATGATCGCCAGATCGAACCGGCTCGCCAGCAACTTGTCGCGGGCGACCGCGCCGTTTTCGGCACAGTGCACCACGACTTGAGGGCCGCTGAGTCTTGCCTGCATCAGCTCGCTCAAAATCGGGTCGTCATCGGCGACCAGAATGCGGCGTTGCAGGCCGGTGTCAGCGCTGTTGTACTCAAAGCTGTTCATTGGACCATCTTGGATAGATCGGCATCATACGGCGGCAGCCTACACCATAACCGGTTAAGCCGGCGTTGCAGGACATCGTTAACGCATTCGATGGCAGGCGAACGTTAACCAATTTCAGGCGATATTGGCCGGGTGAGATTCTCCAAAAACACTTACGGTTGAGCCCATTGTTTTCGCTGCCGCGCCGCCAACACCGGAATTCGATCGCCAACAAGATTACCCTGTTGGTGCTGCTGGCCGTGTTCGCGTCGGTGTTCAGCGCCGCCGGCTTTTTCGTGTGGCGCCAGACGGAGGCGAACATCGCCGCCCGGCAAAGCGAGTTGACCGCCACGGCGCGGGTGTTCGCGGCGGTTGTCGCACCCCACGTTGCGAGCCGGGACAAGACCCGCACACTTGGCGCCATCCGGGCCATCGCCCAGATGCCGTCGGTGCCGTACATCCAGATTTCCGATGCCCGGAACAAGCATTTTGCCGCACTTGGTTCGGCAATCCTTTTGTCGAATGCAAAACAGGCCGAACCAGAGCCGGCCGCCGGCAAACCCGGCATCCTGTCGTTGCTGAGCCAGGCCTCGCTGAGCGTGCGGGTTCCGATCATCAACGCCGGCCAGCCGGTCGGGCGGTTGTTCCTGCTCGCCGACATCTCCGATGTCCGCGAAAGAGTTGTCGAGGGCCTGATCGGCATCGTGGTTGCCGCCTTTTCCGCCTGTCTGTTCGGCGTGTTCATCGCCAGTCGGATGAAATCGCGCATCACCGGGCCGCTGTTCAATCTGGCCGCTGCCATGAGCAAGGTCCGCCAGACGCACGATTTCTCACACCGCGCCACCAAGCTGGCGAATGATGAAACAGCCGTTCTGGTCGATGCCTTCAACGACATGCTGGACCAGATCAACCAGCGCGATGCTGAGTTGTCGCAGCATCGCCAGAGCCTGGAGAAAACCGTCGAGGAGCGCACCCACGAGCTGACCCTGGCCAAGGAAGCGGCCGAGGCGGCCAACGGCGCCAAATCGGAATTCCTGGCGACCATGAGCCATGAAATCCGCACGCCGATGAACGGCGTCATGGTGATGGCGGAACTTCTGGCCGGCGGTGGCCTGTCGCCGCGCCAGCAACGGTTTGCCGAGGTGATCGTGCGCTCCGGCCAGAGTCTGTTGACCATCATCAACGACATTCTCGATCTGTCGAAGATCGAGGCCGGCAAGCTGGAGCTGGAAACCATTCCCTGCGAGCCGGCGGCGATCGTCGACGACGTGCTCAACCTGTTCTGGGAAAAAGCTTCGAGCAAGGGGGTGGATCTGGCCGCATTCGTTGCCCCCAACGTGCCGTCGACGGTGCTCGGCGATCCGGTCCGGCTCAATCAGATCCTCAGCAATCTGATCAACAATGCGTTGAAATTCACCGACACCGGCTATGTGGCGATCACGGTTCACCGGGCCCAGAGTGGGCGTCCGGGTGACGATACGGTGATGCTCGAGCTTTCGGTGTCCGATACCGGCATCGGTATTCCGCAGGAAAAACTGGCGACGATATTCGATTCCTTCACCCAGGCCGACCAGACCACCACGCGGCGCTTCGGCGGCACCGGGCTCGGCCTGCCGATCTGCAAGAAGCTGGTGACGGCGATGAACGGCACCATATCAGTCGAAAGCAAGCCGTCGCGCGGGTCGCGGTTTACGGTCAGACTTCCGGCGCCGGTGGTCGACGCCGAGGCCCGGCACAGGCCGCTTGCATCGCTCGGCCAGGCCGGTCGGTCGTTCGCGGTGGCAGTGCACGGCAGCGCCACGCCGCATGCCATCTCGCGCTATCTGACGGCGACCGGCGCCAACTGCGAGGTGATCGCCGAAGGCGCTGCGGCCAAGGCCGATCTGACCGGTTACGATGTGGTGTTTGCCGATACCGCCAGCCTGGCCGATTGGAACGCCGGCGCCCTACAGGCCACACAGGAGCGGCCGCGCATCATCCTGGTCAGCGAACTCGGCGATGTCACCAGCGACCGTTTGCTGGCCGACGGCAGCGCCGATGACCTGATCATGCGGCCGATCTCGCATCGCGACATGCACGACATCATGGCGGTGATCCACGACGGCCGATACCGCGGCCCGCTGGCCATGTCGGGCAGCCGGGCAACAGCCAGCGATCTGCCGGACTTCGGTCAGGCGCGGATCCTGGTGGCCGATGACAATGCGGTCAACCGCGAGGTGGTGATCGAGGTCCTGCGGCGGCTGAACGCGGTGGCCGACGTGGCGGTCAATGGCCGCGAGGCGATCGACAAATATGCCGAACGCGACTACGCCCTGGTGTTCATGGACTGCAGCATGCCGGATATGGACGGCTACGAGGCAACCCGGCACATCCGGGCCTATGAGCGCAGTTTAGGCCGCGCACCGAAACCGATCGTCGCGCTGACGGCGCACGTTGCCGGGTCGACCCATGACGAATGGCGCGATTGCGGCATGAACGCCCTGATCACCAAGCCGTTCACGCAAAAGACGATTGCCGAATGCCTGGGAACCTGGATCGCACTGGCCGCCGGACCCGGCGACAGCGGGTATCACCGCGCGCCGGCCGACCCGCCGGACGCCAATCGGACGGCGCCCGGACCGCAGGGCGACGATGCCGACAACCGGTCAGGTGGCGTTGCAGCCATCGATGCCGATGTGAT
>JAHEJE010000335.1 GCA_024639035.1 Alphaproteobacteria bacterium | reverse complement strand
ACCCGCGCGTTGCCATAGCCACCGCCAGCCTCGGCAACCGGTTCGGCTTTCCAAGGGACGAGGTCGAGACCCGGTACCGGCGCGCCGGTGTCCGATTCTGGTCCACCGGCCGCTGCGGGGCGCTGCGCCTCGTCATCGGGGCGGATGGCGAAGTGCGCGCCGTTAGCGCCCGGCGGCAGCGGACGGGAATCTGGCGATGGCCGCCCGCCGCCGACTGCCCGTAATGCCGGCGCCTCCGAACAGCGCTCGCGAAACCTCGAGCATCGGCGTGACCGTGGCTCTATCCGAGCGCCCCATGTATCATTCTTGGCGTGATCATTCAGGCTGCCCAGAGGCAGCCGCCAATCAATGGAGTGATGAAGCGTGCTTGAAATCGTTTTCGCGGGCGGCTGGCTCATGGCCCCGATCATCCTGTGCTCGGTTCTGTCCCTGACTATCATCGCCGAGCGATTCTGGGCGTTGCGCCGTGCCAACGTGGTGCCTGATGGCGTCGGCAAACAGGTCGAGGAGTGGGCGGCCCGACATGAACTGGACCGCCGCCACATCGATCAGCTCAGGTCGGGTTCGGCAATGGGCCGCGTCCTGGCCGCTGCCCTCGTGAATCGCCACCGCTCCCGGGATGTCATCAAGGAGGCGGTCGAGGATACCGGGCGGCACGTGGTGCACCGGTTGGAGCGTTTCCTGAACACCTTGGGCACGATTGCCGGAATTTCCCCGCTGCTCGGGCTGCTCGGCACAGTGATCGGCATGATCAAGGTCTTCTCCGCCATCCTGGCGCACGGAGTCGGCAACGCAAACCAACTCGCGGGCGGCATCTCCGAGGCGCTGATCACCACGGCGGCGGGGCTGACGGTCGCGATCCCGAGTTTCTTTTTTTATCGCTATTTCAAGGGCCGGGTCGCCGCTTATGTCGTGTCGATGGAAGAACAGGCGATCAACCTGATCGAGGCGATCGACCGGGGCAACGTGGCCCAACTGAGATCCGGAATCCCCGGGGGCTGAGCGGTGCGCCTGCAGCATCACAGCACGGAGGAGCCGACTGTCGATCTCACGTCCCTGATCGACGTCGTGTTCCTGTTGCTCATATTTTTCATGGTGAGCACCACCTTCGAGCGGCAGGCCCTGCTGAAGGTGGATTTGCCCGAGGCCAGTGTGGTCGAGGACCGGACGGAATTGCCGGACACCCTGGAACTGGTCATCGACAGCTCCGGGCGCATGTATCTCAACGACCGGCAGCTGGTGAACAGCGAGGAGCGCACCCTGCGAGCGGCGATCGAGGAGGCGGTCGGTGAGGATCGCTCGATTCCGCTCGTTCTGCGCGCCGACCGGCTGACGCCGCATCACCACGTTGTGACGGCCATGGACGTGGCCGCCCAACTCGGTTTCAGCAACCTCTCCATTGCGACGGATCGCAGCGACGGATCTGCCGAATGACCGCAACGGCTAACCAGCCGATGGCCGTCTATGGCCGCCTGTGGCGCTATACCCGGCGCTACATCGGCATGTTTGCCCTGGGGGTGCTGGGCGTCGCCATCGACGCCAGCATGCAGGCGGCGTTCATCAAGTTCATGGAGCCGCTGATCGACCGGGTGTTCGTCGGCAAGGATTCCGAGTTCGGCCTGTGGCTGGCGGGCGTCATTTTCATCGTCGCCATCACGCGCATGTCCGGCAACTTTGCCGGCGTCTACGCCATGGAATGGGTCGGGCGAAAGGTCATCGCCGATCTGCGCCAGGAGTTGTTCGATCGGTACGTCTCGTTGCCGGCCAGCTTCTTCGACCGGTACAGCTCCGGTCAACTGATCTCGAAACTCGCCTACAACAGCGAGCAGGTGGCGAGCGCGGCGACCACATCGGTCATTTCCGCATTTCGAGACGTTTTGCTGGTTTTCTTCCTGCTCGGCGTCATGCTCACCACGAATGTTCAGCTGACACTGGTCATGCTGTTGCTGGTGCCGATGATCGGCTTGCTGGTCACGGTCATCAGCCGCCGGTTCCGCAAGATCAGCCATCGCATCCAGGACATGATGGGCAACGTTTCGCATGTCACGGAAGAAGCGGTGGTGGGCCAGCAGGTGGTCAAGGTCTTCCGCGGCCAGGAGGCGGAGAAAGCCCGGTTCCGGGCGGTCAACGATAAGACTCGCCGCCTGCACCTTCGGATGACCGCCACGCATCTGGCGAGTTCGTCCCTGGTGCAGATCGCCGCCGGCCTGGCCATGGTCATGTTGATGTACATCGCAACCCGGCCGTCGATGCTGAACGAGATATCCGCGGGCACCTTCACGGCCATCTTCACGGCAATGGTGGCGACGATACCGCCGCTCAAGCGGCTGACCAGCGTGCAGTCCCAGGTCCAGAAAGGAATCGCCGCGGCCGACAGCATCTTCGAGGTTCTCGACACCGATGCCGAGCAGGATACGGGCAACTACGCCGTGGAGCGGATCGTGGGCGCCATCGAGTTCCAGGCGGTCAGTTTCCGTTATGAAGCCGAAGGCCGTCCGATTCTGTCCGACGTCAGTTTCAGCGTCCCGGCCGGAAGCGTCACCGCGCTCGTCGGTCCGTCGGGCAGCGGCAAGACCACCTTGGCCGGCCTGCTCCCGCGCTTTTACACCAACTACCGGGGCCACATCCTGCTGGACGGCAGGGAACTGGCCGACTACCAGCTCGACAATCTCCGCAGCCAGATCGCACTCGTCAGCCAGAATGTCGTGCTGTTCAACGACACGGTCGCGGGGAATATCGCTTACGGCGCACTGGCCGGCGCGCCCCGCGAGGCGATCGTCAAGGCGGCCCGCGACGCCCATGCGCTGGAATTCATCGAGCAGCTTCCCGACGGCCTCGAAACGCTGGTCGGGGAAAACGGCACCCTGTTGTCCGGCGGCCAGCGGCAGCGCCTGGCGATTGCCCGGGCGCTGCTCAAGGATGCCCCGATCCTGATCCTGGACGAAGCGACCTCGGCGCTTGACAGCGAGTCCGAGCGGTTCATCCAGGAGGCCCTGAAGGAAGTGATGAAGCACCGGACTACCCTGGTCAT
>JAHEJE010000054.1 GCA_024639035.1 Alphaproteobacteria bacterium | reverse complement strand
GGCTCAGGACGGTGACAAACAGGCAGCCGGCAACACCTTCTCGCAGCTGTTGAAAGAAGCCCCGGCCGATGCGCCATGGCGGGCGCTGGTGGAACAGCAACTGGCTGGCTTGGATGCCCCAGCCCCGGCCCCGGCCACCGCCCCCGGGCCGGACCGTGAGCAGATCGCGGCGGCGGCCCAGATGACGGCTTCCGAGCGTCAGACCATGATCCGCAATATGGTCGACGGCCTCGCCGAACGGCTGACAGAGGACGGACAGGATTTGGATGGCTGGTTGCGTTTGATCAATGCAAGGATGGTTCTGGGTGAGCAGGATAAGGCGGTTTTGGCGCTTAAGTCTGCCCGCGAGCATTTCAAGCAGGACGAGGCCGCGCTGTCACGCATCGCCAACGCGGCGACCAAACTTGGATTGAACTGATGGCACTGACGCGCAAACAAAAAAGAACCGGACTGATCCTGAGCGGCCTGTTGCTGCTGGGCATCGCCGCGGCCCTGGTCCTGACGGCACTGCGCGATACCATCGTGTTTTTCTACACCCCCAGCGAGGTCGTGGAAAAGTCGATCGAACCGGGCACCCGGTTCCGCCTCGGCGGCCTGGTTGCCGAGGGTAGTTTTGAAAAGCAGTCCGGCGCAACCGTGCAGTTTAGCGTGACCGACACCGACAAGGTGCTTAAGGTGACCTACACCGGAACCCTTCCGGATCTGTTCCGCGAGGGCCAGGGCGTGGTCACCGAGGGCGTGCTCGGCAAGGATGGGCTGTTCATGGCCGATACGGTCCTCGCCAAGCATGACGAGAACTACATGCCCAAGGAAGTGGCCGACGCCCTGAAGAAGAAGGGCGTCTGGAACGAAGGCAAGGCAACGCAGCAGTGATTATCGAGTTCGGACATTTCGCCTTGGTGCTGGCCCTGATCGTGGCGGTGTATCAGACTGTGGTGCCGCTCTACGGCGCCGCGAACGGCAACGTAGCGCTGATGCGCGGTGCCGCGCCGGCCAGCTACTTGCAGCTGTTCTTGTTGGCGATCGCCTTTGCCGCGCTGACCAAGGCCTATGTCACCTCGGACTTTTCGGTGCACAACGTCTGGGCCAACTCGCACTCGGCCAAACCGCTGATCTACAAGATCAGCGGTGTGTGGGGAAATCATGAAGGCTCGATGCTCTTGTGGGTCTTGATCCTCGCCGCTTTCGGCGCCGCTGTCGGCCTGTTTGGCGGCAACCTTCCGCCCGGCCTGAAAGCCCGGGTGCTGGCGGTGCAGGGTTCGATATCGGTCGCCTTCCTATTGTTTTTGGTTACCGTCTCGAACCCGTTTGCCCGGACCTTTCCACCGCCCATCGAAGGCAAGGGTTTGAACCCGATCCTGCAGGATCCAGCCTTGGCCATTCACCCGCCGCTTCTCTATGCCGGATATGTCGGCTTGTCGGTTGCCTTCTCGTTTGCCATCGCCGCGCTGATCGAAGGCCGCGTCGATGCTGCCTGGGCGCGCTGGGTGCGGCCATGGACGCTGGCTGCCTGGATGTTTTTGACCCTCGGCATCGCCATGGGCTCCTGGTGGGCCTACTATGAGCTCGGCTGGGGTGGCTGGTGGTTCTGGGACCCGGTGGAGAACGCCTCTTTCATGCCATGGCTGGTCTCGGCGGCGCTGCTGCATTCGGCGATTGTCGTGGAAAAGCGCAATGCTCTGAAGGTGTGGACGATCCTGTTGGCGATCCTCGCCTTCTCGCTGTCGCTGATCGGCACCTTTCTGGTGCGGTCGGGCGTGCTGACGTCGGTCCACGCCTTCGCCGTGGATCCCGAGCGCGGCGTGTTCATTCTGGCGATCCTGAGCGTGTTCATCGGTGGATCGCTGGCGCTTTACGCCTGGCGCGCTC
Organism: Alphaproteobacteria bacterium; assembly: GCA_024639035.1. Lineage (GTDB taxonomy): Bacteria > Pseudomonadota > Alphaproteobacteria > Rhizobiales > Aestuariivirgaceae > JAHEJE01. The sequence continues at coordinate 9,463 of JAHEJE010000054.1, read as the reverse complement.
CGGTCCTGCAGGCGACCGGCGTCTTTGCGCCGGTCAGCCGCGAAGGTGCCCTCGTGGTCAACAACCTGCTGCTGGCGACAAGTGCCGCTGCGGTGTTTATCGGCACCTTGTATCCGCTTGCCCTGGAGGCGGTGACCGGAGAAAAGATTTCCGTCGGTCCCCCGTATTTCAATTTCACCTTCGGCATATTGGTCTTGCCCCTGCTGCTGCTGGTGCCGCTCGGCCCCATGCTGTCGTGGAAGCGTGCCGAACTCTGGCCCGCCGCCCGGCGCTTGTGGTTTGCCGCCGTCGTGGCGCTTCTTTGCGGCGTGCTGGCACTGGCGCTGCAGTATCGCGGACCCGTCATGGCGCCTTTCGGCATTGCCCTGGGCGCCTGGCTGATCGCTGGCAGTCTCAACGAACTGGGTGAACGTGTGCGCCTATTCCGGGCACCCTTGGCGACGTCCTGGCAACGGCTGAAAGGCCTGCCCGGCCAGTCGGTCGGCATGACCCTGGCCCATCTCGGGGTCGGCGTCATGGTCGTCGGTATCGTTGCCATCACCGCCTGGCGCCAGGAGGTCGTGACCAGCCTGCAGCCCGATGAAACCTTGCAGGTCGCCGACACCCGGATCACCTTCCTGGGGGAAACGCCGTTCACCGGTCCCAACTACACCGCCACCGTCGGCAGGTTCAAGCTGGAGCGGCCGGGCCGTGAACCGGTCATATTGACCTCCGACAAGCGCGTCTTTCTACCGAGCCGCCAGCCGACCACGGAAGTCGGCATCCTGCCGACCTGGCGTGGCGATATTTATGTCGCGATGGGCGACAAGGACATCAATGGGGCCCGCATCGTGCGCGCTTACTTCAATCCGCTGGTCACCCTGATCTGGATCGGTTCGGTGATCATGTTCATCGGCGGCATCTTCTCGCTTGCCGACCGCAGGCACCGGGTCGGCGCGCCCAAGCGCTCGAAATCCGTGCAACCGCAGCCGGCCGAGTAGCCTATGATCTGGCGTATTCTGACCCTCTTGGCGTTCCTGTGTGCCGCGGCTCTGCCGGCGGCGGCCGTCCAGCCCGACGAGGTGCTCGACGACCCTGCCATGGAACAGCGCGCCCGCGAGCTGTCGGCAAAGCTGCGCTGTCTGGTGTGTCAGAACCAGTCGATTGACGATTCGGATGCGCCCCTGGCCCGCGACCTGCGCATTCGGCTGCGAGAGCGCCTGACCAAAGGCGAAAGCGATGAACAGGTGATCGACTATCTTGTCGACCGCTATGGCGAATTCATCCTGCTGCAGCCGAAGATGGGCATGCACACGCTGGTCCTGTGGCTCGGACCGTTCGTGCTTTTGCTGCTTGGCGTATTCATCGTTGCCCGCAAACGCCGCGCGGAAACGGTCAAAACCGTTGAGGCGCCCTTGTCCGATGAAGAGACCAAGCGCCTGAAAGAGCTGATCGACGGTGACAGGTGATCTGCCGCGGCGTGTGGATTTCAGCCCAAGGAGGATAGTGCCATGGCCGGCGCGCCGGTGAAGATCGAATTCGAGGGAAGTCAGGGGCACAAGCTGGCAGCAGGCCTGGAAATGCCGGCACAAGAGCCGCGCGCCTTTGCTTTGTTCGCCCACTGCTTCACCTGTTCAAAAGACATCCTGGCCGCCCGCCGGATCGCCAACGCTCTGTGTGGTCGGGGCATAGCGGTTCTGCGCTTTGACTTCACCGGCCTCGGTGGCAGCGAGGGTGAATTCGCCAATACGAGCTTTGCCTCGAATGTCGAGGATCTTGTCGCGGCCGCCGACTATCTGCGCGCCGAACATGAAGCGCCGCAGATACTGATTGGCCATAGCCTGGGCGGCGCCGCCGTGCTGGCGGCGGCGGCGAAAATACCCGAGGCGCGGGCAGTTGCCACCATCGGCGCCCCGGCCGATGTCGAGCATGTCCTGCACAACTTCGCCTGCGAGATCGCCGAGATCGAACGGACCGGCGAGGCAAAGGTGACGCTTGCCGGACGCCAGTTCACCATCAAGAAGCAGTTCATCGACGCTGCCCGCAGCGCCGAACTCACCGACGCGATCGCATCTTTGAAAAAGGCACTGATCGTTTTCCACGCCCCACGCGATGAGGTCGTGGGGATCGAGAATGCTGCAGCGATCTTCAAGGCTGCCAAACATCCCAAGAGTTTCGTGTCGCTCGACGATGCAGACCACCTGCTGTCGTCCAGGCAGGACGCGGATTATGTGGCCGCGGTCCTGGCAAGCTGGGCGGGGCGCTATATCGCCGATGCGGCAGATCGCCAAGCCGACCCATCGTTGCCGCCGGGCCTGGCGCGCATTTCAGAAACCGGCGCCGGCAAGTTCCAGCAGGTGATGCACACCGCTTCGCACAGCCTGATTGCCGATGAGCCGGTGTCCTATGGCGGTCTGGACAGCGGTCCCAGCCCTTACGACCTGTTGTCCTTCGCCCTTGGGGCCTGCACGTCAATGACATTGCGCATGTACGCCGGCCACAAGAAGATCGATCTTGGCAGGATATCGGTTGATGTGACCCATGAAAAAATCCACGCCAAGGACTGCGCCGACTGTGGCGAGGGCAGGCAAGGCCGCGTCGACCGTTTCGAACGTGTCATCACAATTGACCCAGGACCATTGAAATCCGATAGCGAGCTGGACGCAAAACTTCTTGAAATAGCGGACAAATGCCCGGTGCACCGCACGCTCGAGGCGTCCTCGGCGATTGTCACCCGACTGGCTGAAAAGTAGGCCGCCCGGCCGGTTGCGGCCGCGAATTAACAAGAATTCATCCTCCGGAAAGGTTGCTGTAAGCCGCCGGTCTCTATCCCTGCGGTCATGCAATCCTCAAATTGAATGATTCCGGGAGAACCAACGGATGAATATCGCGACTTCAACCAAGAAAACAATCTTTGCCTCCGCCGCTGTGCTGTTGCTGGCGACCGCCTCGATCGGTGCGATCGAACGCTTCGTGCCGACCCAGCCGGCCCACGCCGAGGTGCTGCCGAACGGCGCCCCGTCGGCCGGCTTTGCTGACTTGGTGGAACGGGTCATGCCGTCGGTGATCAGCGTCGAGGTCGAATTCCAGCCGGCGACGTTCGACGGCGATGACCATGGCCCGCTGGCCGGCGAATTCATGCCAAACAGCCCGTTCAGGCACTTCTTCGAACAGTTCCGCGGCAACAAGCAGTTCTCGCCCCGTCGAGCACCCAGGGGCAGGGGGCAGGGCTCCGGCTTCATCATCTCCGAGGATGGTTTTGCCGTCACCAACAACCATGTCGTTAAGGGCGCGGCCCGGGTTCAAATCAAGATGAACGACGGCAAGAGCTACAAGGCCGACGTCATCGGTACCGATCCCAAGACCGACCTGGCGTTGCTGAAGATAAAGTCGGACACCAAGTTCAAGGCGGTCAAGTTTGCAGCTGGCCCGGCCCGTGTTGGCGACTGGGTCGTCGCGGTCGGCAATCCCTTCGGTCTCGGCGGTACCGTAACCACCGGTGTTATCTCGGCCAAGGGTCGCAACATCGGCTCCGGTCCCTATGATGACTATCTGCAGATCGATGCCTCGATCAATCGTGGCAATTCCGGCGGTCCGGCGTTCAATCTGAACGGCGAGGTGATCGGTGTGAACACGGCAATTTTCTCGCCCTCCGGTGGCAGCGTCGGTATCGGCTTTGCCATACCCGCCGGCCTTACCCAGAGCGTGGTTGAAGACCTGAAGGACGATGGCGCGGTCACGCGCGGCTGGCTGGGCGTGCAGATCCAGGCGGTGACCGAGGACATCGCCGAAAGCCTGGGGCTGAGCGAGCCGAAAGGCGCCATTGTCGCCGAGGTTACCGAAGGCAGCCCTGCTGAAGGCGGTGGCATCAAGACCGGCGACACCATCGTCAAGCTAGACGGCAAGGACGTCTACAACCCGCGCGATTTGGCCCTGAAGGTCTCCAAGATCAAGCCCGGCAGTAGCACCGAGGTCGTAGTTGTCAGGCGCGGCAAGGAGCGCGCGCTTGAGCTGAAGATCGGCACGATGCCGGGCACGGTGGCAAAGCTGGCCAGCAAGGGTGCGCAGCCCGCCGCCGGCGACCTGCTTGAGGATACAGGACTGCGCGTCGCGCCGGCTGAAGACGGCGACGGCGTGGTGGTCACCCGGGTCGAGCGCGGCAGTCCGGCCGCTGAGGCCGGCCTCAAGCGCGGCGATGTGATCGTCGAGGCCGCCGGCCAGCCGCTTGAGAATGCCTCTGACCTCGAAACTGCCTTGCACGACGTTGTCAAAGGCGACAGGTCGCGGGCCCTGCTGCTGGTGAAGTCGGGTTCGCGGCAGCGCTTCGTGACCCTGACACCCGACCGCTCCTGATATTCGGCATCTTGAAGACCGCGTTGCGCCTCTGATCGGGGCGCAGCGCTCTTCGGTTTCAAAGCCGGTGGCGAGGAGGTGGTTGAAATGTTAAACAGCGCCAGTGATGTCCTCACGAGCAGAAAACCGGAGTTCGCCTTGAGCATGCGTGTGTTGGTGATTGAAGACGACAAGGAAGCCGCGTCCTGGCTGATCAAGGGCCTGAAGGAAAGCGGCCATGTCGCCGACCACGCCTGCAACGGCGAGGACGGTCTGGCGCTGGCGCGCGAAGGCGTCCACGACGTGCTGATCGTCGACCGCATGCTGCCGGAACTCGACGGCCTGAGCGTCATCCAGCAATTGCGCCAGGACGGTTTCAACACACCGGTCCTGATCCTTTCGGCCCTGGCCGATGTCGACGAACGGGTGAAGGGCCTGCGGGCCGGCGGCGACGATTATCTCTCCAAGCCCTACGCCTTTGCCGAACTTCTCGCCCGCATCGAAGGCCTCTCACGCCGCCCTGCCGGCGAACCGCAGGCCACCCGCCTGGAGGTGGGTGATCTGGAGATCGATCTGTTGGCGCGTACCGCCAAGCGGGCCGGCACGGAAATCATCCTGCAGCCGCGCGAATTCAAGCTCTTGGAATATCTGATGCGCAATGCCGGCAGCGTGGTCACCCGCACCATGCTGCTGGAGAACGTCTGGGATTATCACTTCGATCCCCAGACCAACGTCATCGATGTCCACATCTCGCGGTTGCGCTCCAAGATCGACAAGGAGTTCGATGCGTCGATGCTCCACACCGTCCGGGGCGCCGGGTACATGATCCGTGCACCTCAGTCTTAAGCTCCTGCGGACATCGACGTTTCGCCTCGCCGCGGTCTATCTCATCGTTTTCGCGGTCTCGGTTGGCGCCATCCTGGCCTATGTCGCCTGGAACACCATCGGCATTCTCGAACAGCAGACCGATGACACGATCTCGGCCGAGGTCGAGGCCTTTGCCGAGCAATACCGGCTGCGTGGGCTGGAGGGCGCATTGGACACCGTGCGCCGGCGCAGCGCCCAGGAAGAGGACGGGGTCTATCTGTTTGCCAGTCCGGTCGGCCGTCGGCTGGCCGGCAATCTGCTAAGCCTGCCGGCACAAGCCAAGGGCGAGGCCGGGTGGATCGAGTTTCCTTACGCGGCCGACGGTCCGCGCGGTGTCGAACGCCACACCGCCAAGGCCTTCCACACCGAATTGCAGGGCGGCTTTCGCATCGTCGTCGGCCGTGATGTCGAGGAGCGCCGGGAGTTTGCCCGCATCATCCGCCGCACCCTGTTCTGGGCGCTGGGCCTGACGGTGGTTCTCGGGGTCAGCGGCGGATTGCTGATGAGCCGGAACTTCCTGCGCCGCATCGATCAGATCAGCGCCACCAGCCGGGCCATCATGCGTGGCGATTTCGCCGAGCGCATGCCGCTGAAGGGCACCGGCGATGAACTCGACCGCCTGTCGACCGGCCTCAACGAGATGCTGGATCAGATCGAGCGGCTGATGAAGGGCATGCGCGAGGTCTCCAGCAATGTGGCCCACGACCTGCGCACCCCGTTGACCCGGCTGCGGGTGCGCGTGGAGGACGCCCTGCGCACCAACGACAAGCGGCAATACCGCGCAGCGCTCGACCAGACGCTTGCCGAGGCCGATCAGCTCCTGAACACCTTCAATGCCTTGCTGTCCATCGCCCGGGCCGAGGCCGGCGAGGCGGGTGAAGGGTTTGCCAGCGTCAATCTGGCCGCCCTCGTCACCGATATCGCCGAACTCTACGAACCGACCATCGAGGATGCCGGCGGAACCCTTGAGGTCTCGGCGCATGGCGATGTGCCGGTTCATGCCGACCGCCAGTTGCTGGCCCAGGCCCTGACCAATCTCCTCGACAATGCCCTCAAGTACGGCCGGCCCGCACCCAATGATCCCGTGACGATCAAGGTGGTTTGTTCGGCCAGCGATGGCAAAGCCATGGTCGAGGTCTGCGACAGCGGTCCGGGTGTTGCCGTTCGCGATCGCCAGCGGGTAACCGAGCGGTTTGTCCGGCTCGATGAAAGCCGCAGCGAACCAGGCAGCGGGCTTGGCCTCAGCCTGGTGTCGAGCGTCGTGAAACTGCATGGCGGCGACATTGAGCTGTTGGACAACGAACCCGGCTTGAAAGTACGCCTTGTGCTTCCCATCGAGGACGGCGCAGGCTAGCTTGTCGGCATGTCCGACGCCGCCCTTCCACCATCCCGCGTAGCCGCTGATCGCGCCGAGCCCGAGGCCGTGTCGCCTTACCTTACCAGGCTGCGCGAGGCCGCCGCAGAAGGTGCGACCGCTGCCGCGGCGCTGCTGGCGAGCTATGCCGACGACGCCGCCGTCGCCGGCCTGCTTGACGGGATATTCTCAGCCTCACCCTACCTCAGCGAGCTGATCGTCCGCGATCCCGAGCACGCCCGCAGATGTCTCACCGGCGATGACGGGGCGGTCTTCGAGCGGATCCTTTCCGACCTAGGCGCGCAGATGCGAAGCGCCGAGGATGCCGCCCAGGCAAAGAAGCTTTTGCGCCAGGCCAAGGCCCATTCAGCCCTGCTGATCGCCATCGCCGACATCTCCGACCGATGGTCGCTGAGCAGCGTAACCGGAGCTTTGACGCGCTTTGCCGACGCTGCCTGCAGCGAAACAGTCGACTGGCTGCTACGCGATGCCGCCGGCACGGGCAAGCTTGCTCCGCGCAACGAAAACGAGCCCGCCGCTGGCTGCGGTTATGTCGTTCTGGCCATGGGCAAGCATGGTGCCCACGAGCTCAATTACTCCAGCGATATAGACCTGATCGTCCTCTACGACCCGGCGACGGCGCCGCTCGCCGACGGCAACGAGCCGGCGAAATTCTTTGTCCGGCTGACCAAGCGGCTTGTGGAGTTCCTCCAGGACATCACCGAGGACGGATACGTTCTCCGCGTCGACCTGCGCCTGCGCCCGGACCCGCGGGCCACGCAGGTCGCAATTTCGTTCGAGGCCGCCTGCATCTACTACGAGAACATGGGCCAGAACTGGGAACGCGCCGCCATGATCAAGGCCCGCCCGGTGGCCGGCGACCTGGCGCTTGGCGAAGAGTTCAGGGCCCGCATGGTTCCTTACATCTGGCGCAAATACCTCGACTTCGCGGCCATCGCCGATGTCCAGTCGCTCAAGCGCCAGATTCATTCGGTCAAGGGCCACGGCGAGGTCACGGTGCCGGGGCACAATGTCAAGCTTGGCCGCGGCGGCATCCGCGAGATCGAGTTTTTCGTCCAGACCCAGCAGCTGATTGCCGGCGGCCGCAATCCCAAGTTGCGCGGCCAGCAGACCGTGGCAATGCTCGATGCCCTCGCCGAGGAGCACTGGATTACCCCGGCCACGGCCGCCGAACTCAAGCAGGCCTATGATTTCCTGCGGCGGATCGAGCACCGCATTCAGATGGTCAACGACGAACAGACCCATGAGTTGCCGCAGTCCCGTGATCGCTTGACGGTGTTTGCACGGTTTTGTGGGTTCGATGGGGTCGAGACGTTTGCCGAGGCGGTGAGCAAAGTGCTTGAGGGTGTGCAAAGGCACTATAACGCCCTGTTCGAGGATGCCGGGGAACTTGCCGGAGAAGGCGGCTCGCTGGTGTTTACCGGCGGCGAGGACGACCCGGAAACCCTGGCGACGCTTGCAGCCATGGGCTTTGCCCAGCCGAGCGAGGTCTCGGCGACGATCCGCGGCTGGCACTTTGGCCGCTATGCGGCAACGCGCTCTGCCGTGGCCCGAGAGCGGCTGACCGAGATTATGCCGGGCCTGCTGCGCGCCATCGCCGGCACCGGCGACCCGGATGCGACCTTTATTGCCTTCGACCGATTCATGGCCGGACTTCCGGCCGGCGTGCAGCTGTTCTCGATGCTGCGCGCCAATGCCCAGCTTCTCGACCTGATTGCGCTCATTCTGGGTGCGGCACCGCGACTGGCCGAGCAGTTGAGCAACCGCCCGAAGGTCCTCGATGCGGTTCTCGACCCGGGTTTCTTCGAACATGTCCCCGACCGCGATGAGGCCTTGCGCGCCACCCAATCGGTCATCGCCGCGTCGACGGCCTTCGAGGAACGCCTCGACAGGGCGCGGGTGGTCGGCAAGGAACTGATGTTCCAGGTCGGTGTGCGCATTCTCTCCGAGACGGTCAGTGCCGGCCAGGCGGGCCGGGCCTATTCGGACATTGCTGATGTCCTGCTCGCCACCATGCTTGCGGCTGCCCGCGACGAAGTGCGCGAACGGCATGGCGACATGGAGGGCGGCCAGGTCGCAATCGTGGCGATGGGCAAGCTCGGCGGCCGCGAGATGACAGCCTCCTCGGACCTCGACCTGATCCTGATCTACGACCATGCGCCCGAGGCGGTCGCTTCCGATGGCCGCAAGCCCCTGTCGCCGAGCCAGTACTACGCCCGCCTCACCCAGCGCTTGATCGCCGCGATTTCATCGCAGACCGCAGAAGGTACGTTGTACGAGGTCGACATGCGATTGCGCCCGTCCGGCAGCCAGGGCCCCGTTGCGACCAGCCTCGACAGCTATCGCAACTACCATGCCGCATCGGCCTGGACCTGGGAGAAGCTGGCCCTCAGCCGGGCCCGTTTGGTGGCCGGCGACGGCGAACTGTGTTCAGCCGTTGCCGCAGTGATCCGCGATGCTCTTTGCGCCAAGCGCGATGCCGGCGAGACGCTCAGCGACATTGTCGAGATGCGTGGCCGCATTCACGCCGAACATGGCTCCAGCGATCCCTGGAACCTGAAGCACGTCCATGGCGGCATGGTTGATTGCGAGTTCATTGTCCAGGGTTTGCAGATTCTGCATGCCCACGGCCGGCCCAACATCCTCGATCCGACCACCTCGAACGCCCTCGACAAACTGCACGCCGCCGGCATCTTGAGCGATGCCGACAAGCAGGCCTTGAGCGCATCGAACGCCCTCAACCATCGCCTGTTGCAGGTTTTGCGATTGTGCGTCGGCGAACATTTCGCTCCTGATCGGGCTTCGACAGATCTGGCGCGGCTGGTCGCCGGTGCCGCCCATTGTCCGGACATTGCATCGACCCAAAGTCTGCTGGCCGACCAATGCCGGCAGGTCGACAGTTTGTTCGGG
>JAHEJE010000334.1 GCA_024639035.1 Alphaproteobacteria bacterium | reverse complement strand
CCAGCGCCAGCGCCTTGTCGAGAGTGCCGGAGAAGTCGCCGCAATCGACCACCATGCCGAGCGCGGTCCGGTGCGGGAACGTCTTGATGAAGTTGCACCGCCGCAGGTCCAGCCGGTCGATCCCCAGCTCCTGCGCCGCGATATCGACCAGCCGTTCGATCACATAGGCCGCTTCCGGGCGCCCGGCCCCGCGATAGGCATCGACCGGAACCGTGTTGGTGAACACCGCATCGACCGCCATCGAAATCGCCGCGATGTCGTACGCCCCGCCCATCGCCACCCAGCTCGCCGACGTCGGGATGATCGTTGCATAGCTCGACAGATAGGCCCCCATGTTGGCCACCGTGCGCACCTTCAGCGCGGTGAACCGGCCGTCGCCGTCGAGCGCCAGATCGGCCCTGGTGACATGGTCGCGGCCATGGATCTCCGACAGGAAGTTCTCGCCGCGTTCGGCGATCCACTTCACCGGCCGACCGCACAGCCGCGCCGCCAGCATCACCATGACGTTTTCCGGATAGACGAAGTTTTTGGCCCCGAAACCGCCGCCGACATCCGGCATGACCACCCGGATGTTCGCCGGATCGGTCTTGAAGATCGCCTCGGCCATCTGGCCGCGCTGTCCGAACACGCCCTGCCCGGAGACGTGCAGGACATATTGCCCGTCCGCCGCGTTGAAATCGCCGACCGCACCGCGCGGCTCGATTGCCAAGGGTGACACCCGGTTGTTGATCAGCTCCAGGCTAACCACATGGGCCGCGCCGGCAATCGCGTCCTCGACCGCCCCGGCATCGCCCTTGTGAAACCGGAACGCCCGGTTCGAGCCGATCTGCGGCCAGATCACCGGGGCATCGGCCTCCAGCGCCGTTGCCGGATCCGTCACCGCCGCCAGGTCGTCGTAGTCGACTTCCACTTGCTCGGCCGCCGCCTTGGCCGCCGCGCGGCTTTCGGCGACCACCATCGCCACCGGGTCGCCGGCAAACCGCACCACCTCCCCGGTGAGCGCAAACCGTGGCGGCACCGAGATCCCGTTGTCGTCCACGCCGTCGACCTCGGTCAGCGTCGGAAACGCCCCGAGACCGGCCGCATGAACATCCGCGGCCGTCAGCACCGCGATCACGCCGGGGCAGGCCTTCGCCGCTGCCGTCTCCAGAGCGCTGATCGTGGCATGACCATAGGGCGAGCGCACGAAAGCGGCATAGGCCAGCCCGTCGAACTGAAGATCGTCGACATAGGCCCCCGCCCCGGTGATGAACCGCTCGTCTTCAAACCGCTCGACCGGCTGGCCGACACCGAATTTCTGCATCGCAATCCTCTACCTATCAGTGGCCTTGGCGTCCGGCCCATCCCGCTCCCCCGGCAACTGCGCCAGTATCGCCGCCTTGTCGTCCGGATATCCCGCCGCAATCCACCAGTCCTCCAGCGCCCGCAACTGATCGCCGAGCTGCGGGCCCGGCGCCAGGCCGCGCTGCAAAAGGTCCGCGCCGCTGATCGGGAACACCGGCACCGGCCAGTCGTCGGCCAGGTCATACAGCGCCCGCCAGTCGCCGTCATCGCCATCGCCGCTCCACCAGAACCGCACCGCATCGCGAAACGCCGCCGTCCCCAGCCTGTACAGCATCCGCTTGCGCTCGGCTTCCGCCAGATCGGGCGTCAGGCCTCTGCCCGCATCAAGTCCCGCCAGCCGTCCTGCCTCCTCGTTCGACAACCGCAAGGCCGATGCCAGGCCCGGCGCCGTACCGGCAAGCGCCGCCAGCCGGAGAACCGGATCGGCGGCAAACCCGTTGTCCTCGTCGATCCGCACCATGCGCGCAAACCGCTCGGCGTCCCGGCCCCGCGGCAGCACGATCGCCAGCACCCCGGCCGCCTCCATCGCCGCCACCGTTGCCGTCGCCCCCGGCGCGGTAAATATCTTGAACAGCTCGGCCCGTACTCGCTCCGCCGACAGCTGCTGCAAGCCCTCGCGCAACGCAATGCAGGCCGCAAGCCCGTCGCTGTCCGGCTCGCCCTCACCGTAGCGGGCATGAAACCTGAAGAACCGCAGGATCCGCAGATAGTCCTCGGCGATGCGGCAGCGCGCTTCGCCGACGAACCGCACCCGGCGCCCGGTGATATCGGCCAGTCCGCCCAGCGGATCGAAAATCGTGCCGTCGGCATCGCAGTACAGTGCGTTGATGGTGAAGTCGCGCCGCGCCGCATCGGCTTGCCAGTCGTCGGTGAACGCCACCTCGGCCCGCCGGCCGAAGGTCTGGGTATCGACCCGCAGCGTCGTCACCTCGTAGGACGAGGTCTTGTCCCCGGCATGGCTCACCACGGTGACGGTGCCATGGTCGATGCCGGTGGGGTGAACCGAAAACCCGGCCTTCGTGCAGCGCTGCGTCGTCTCCGCCGGGGCGTGCACTGTGGCGATATCGACGTCGGCCACCGGCTCGCCGAGCAGCGCATTGCGCACAGCGCCGCCGGCAATGCGGGCCTCGCCGCGCGCCCCGCCAAGCACCCTAAGCAGCTCCTGCAGCGGCGCTGCGTTCAGCCAGCCGCACTGCGCCAGTCCATCGGCGGCAACCTTGGTCATGGCCCGGCCCCATACATCCGGTCGTAGAGATTGCGGATCATCCCCGCCGTCGCTCCCCAGATATAATGCCGGCCGTAGGGCATGGCATAAAACCGCCGCTCGAACCCCTGCCATTGCCGGGTGTGGTGGGCATGGTTGGCCGGGTCCATCAGAAAGCGCAGCGGAACCTCGAAGATTTCCGCCACCTCGCCCGCTTCCGGCACCAGTTCGAACCCCGGCGACACCAGGCCGACCACCGGCACCACCCGGAACCCGGTCCGGGTCTGGTAGGCATCGAGATACCCGATCGCCGAAATGAACCGGCCCTCAAGTCCGGTTTCCTCCTCGGTCTCGCGCAGCGCCGCCGCGACCGGACTGTCGTCGCCATCATCGATCTTGCCACCGGGAAAGGCCACCTGCCCGGGATGCGACGGCAGGTGCTCGGTGCGCTGCGTCAACAGCACCGTCAGTTCCGGCTGCCGGTTGACGATC
>JAHEJE010000333.1 GCA_024639035.1 Alphaproteobacteria bacterium | reverse complement strand
CGCCGCTCGGCGCTGTGATCTGGCGAAACTCCTCGCGTACATCGCCTGCCTCATCGATCACCCTGCGCACGGTGAAAACCGTGTTGATCGGCACACCGGCGCACAGACCGGCTGCAAAATCGATCTCCTCGCCTGCCGCCGCCAGCGCCTCATCCAGCGATGGCGCCCCGAACGCCTCGACAAACCCCCTGGCCAGGACCATCACCAGGCCGTCGCGGGCATGCTCATCGATCTCCGCCACGGTGCAGAACGTCGCCCGTCCCATCGACGGAATGCCGAGAAAACCATTGGCGAATGCCTGGCGCAGTTTGCCGGTCAGGTGCGCCCGCTCGAGGCCGCGAAACACCACCGCCCCCGACACCGCCCATTCATCGCCGATGGCGGTCACATCGAACACATGATCGTCCGATCGATCGAACCTGATGACCCGCAGCAGCTTCATCCACGGCTCCCGCGCTCGACGACCGGTGCAAGACCGAGCGCCACTGTCTGTGCCTTGCCTTTCAGCAGCATCTGCCCGTTTTCGTCGATTGCAAGGAAGGTGCCGGCATGGACCTTGCCCTGCCACTTGATTTCGCACTGTTCGCCGTGCCCGATCGCCCTGCCGATCCAGGCCCCGTAGACCGGCTTGAAACCGTCCTCGCTCCAGTTGTGCACCCAGGTCAGGAAGTGGCGGGAAAACGACTCGATCAGCAGCACCCGGTCGAGGTCGCCGGCCCCTTCGTCCCACAGCGAGGTCCGCAACAGATCGTGACCCGGCTCGGCCTTGCCGCCAAACGGCATCACCCGCACCTCGATCCCGACCACCAGCCAGGCCGGCACACCCGCACTGCCGCCGGAACCGGTGGCGATCCGCGCCCGCCCGATCGACGCACCGCTGACACGCAACCCGTTCGGCCATTGATAGAAGATGCCGATCTCCGGCGGTCCCACCGCCCCGAAACTGTCGGCGAAAGCCACCATCGCCACGAACAGCATCTGCAGCGCCTGGCGCTCCGGGCATTCCGGTTCCAGCACCACGCTGACCTGAAATGTCTCTGCATCATCGTTCCAGAACAGGTCTCCCGCCCCGGCGCCACCGGTCTCTGCTGCCGCGACGGCGGCTGCAAAAGGGCTGAGCCCGGCCTCGACCCGATGACCGCTAAGCAGCGGCGGAAATGTCGGGGCTTCAGCCAAGCTCGATCTCACCCTCAACGACATGCTGCAGCCCGATCTCCGGTCCGCTCAGGGTCATCTTTACCGCCACCGTGCCCGAGGTCTTGCCGCTTTCGCGCACGGCGCGCTCGATGTGCTGTTGCGAGGTCACGCCCACCTGCTTGAGGAACTTGCGCATCGACATGTTGAATTTGTCATCGTCCATTGTTCTATCCTTCTCCATCGTTGATCACTTCGGTCGTCATATCCTTCGCATTGCGCCGGAAAACGATCTCCATGCGCTCTCCCGGCCTCAGCAGGGCCATGGCGGCGCGAAAGCCACCGGCCCCGCGCACCTGCCGCAAACCGGCCCGCACAATAAGGTCGCCCGCCTGCAGCCCAGCCCGCGCCCCGGCGCCACCGGCCTTCACACTTACAACCAGCGCGCCCTGCCGGCCCGTCTCCCCGCGCGCCGGCGCATTGCGCAATCCCAGGCCGCCGAACCGCCATACGATCCTGCGGCCGGTCTTCAGCGCACCATAGACCCGCTCCACCAGCGCCGCCGAGACGGCGAAATTGATGCCGATGTTGGCATCCGACCTCTTGGTGAAAATCGCCGACAACACCCCGACCAGCTCACCCTTTTCATTGACCAGCGCCCCGCCCGATGCCCCCGGGTTGACCGCCGCATCGGTCTGCACGAAGTCTTCGATCGCGTTGAAGCCGGCATTCGAGCGCTGCACCGCCGAGACCGTGCCACAGGTCAGCGACAATCCCAACCCGAATGCATTCCCGATTGCGCAAACCGGCGCCCCCAGATCCGCCGACCGGGCAAAGGCAAACGCCGGCAGGGCCTCGTCGATTTCCAGCAGGGCAAGGTCCGTAGCCTTATCGCCGCCGGCAATTCGCGCCGCGATGACCTCACCGACGCTGGTGCGCACCAGAACCCGCTCGGCTGCCCCGAGCACATGGTTGGCGGTGATAACATGCCGGCCGTCGCCGACGACCACACCGGACCCTTCCGGCTCATCGGCATTGGGCGGCCGACCCGGCCACTGCGGCAGCACCGACACAACCGATCGCATGGCCGTAGCGGGCTCATCCGACAGTGCGACACTGCCTGGAGCCAGCACAAGAACCACCGCTATCAGCAGTCCGGCGAGCCGTCCCATTCAGCTATTGCAGTCGCACATTGCCGGTGGAATTGACGGTCTCCGCCGACATGCTGAATTGATCAAGCACCACGGCAGCGACGATCGCGATCACCACCATCGCCACCACTGCGCTACAGAAAGCCTTCATTTCTATCCTCCCGGTTGCCCGTCAACGGCGGGCATCTGAGTTGCCCGCTTCAAATATTCAATCAGCGCCAGCCGATCGCCGCGCTTGCTCATCTTCTGCAGCGGCATCTTCGACCCTGGCACGTAATTCTCCGGTCCCTCGGCAAACAGCCTATCGATCGTATGCGCATCCCACACGATATCCGACCGCTGCAGGGTGTTGGAATAACTGTAGCCCCGAACCGTGCCGGCTTTGCGGCCGAACACCCCGATCAGCGACGGCCCGGCCCGGTTATTGTGGTCGGCCCCCAGTGAATGGCAGATCGAGCATTTGCGGGCAAACTGCAACTCGCCCGGCCCCAGCCCGTCGCGCTGTTGGAAACTGCGCGGCAAATTGCTGGCGGCCACGTCAAACGGCCTGTCCGGCTGCATCTGCCAGTGGGCCACATGATCGTCGAGCCCGGCAAAATACATCGCCGTGCCATCGCGGTCGAAATCGAGCGCCCACACCGGTCCGAAGCTGTGTTCATGCCGATGCTTGAGACGCCAGTCTGCCGTATCCCAGACCTGTATCAACCCATCGCCGCCGCTGCTCGCAACGAGCCCGTGCTCCAGCGCCGTCGCGATGGCCAGGA
>JAHEJE010000053.1 GCA_024639035.1 Alphaproteobacteria bacterium | reverse complement strand
CCGGATAATCGGTGCCCGGCGGCGTCAAGCCAGAGAAAACAATCGGCTTCTGAACCCAGGCGGCAGTGCCAGATAGGCACGGCGGACGAGGGGACGCAGCACCGATAGATAGATGGCGGCAAACGCCCGTCCCTTGACGCTGCACGGCCGATAAAAATCGCACACCTCGGTGTCGCCGTTGCTCCAGGTCTTCTTGTACGGGTCGCCGGGCACCATGAGATCGAACACCTCGGTCTTGACGCCGATGGCGGCACGCTGGGCGAGGTCCATGTGCAATCGCGCCGGTGACAGATCGGTATAGTCCCGGTCGTGCGATGTGAGGTAACACAGGTGGCGACCGAAATACCGCAGCCCGACCTGATGCGAAATCGCATTGCCATCAACTTTGATGCGGCTGCAGACCACATGCAGGCTTTCCCCGCAGCGCCGCGCCAGCCTGACCAGGAACTTGTCGAGCCCCTGGTTCTTTAACGGTTCGGAGTACAAGCCGCGCTCATCCAGCCATTCGCGCTTGTGGGCGATTACCGCCCCGACCGAATCGCACAGCGACTGTGGCCGCGAACTGATCTGGAATTCGACCTCGCCCCGCTTTTCCAGTCCCGCCCTGATCCGTTTGCGCCGGCGCCGTTGCGCCTTGGTGTAGCGGGCATCGTAGGCGGCTTCGTCGCGCAGCATGCGCATGTCGAGTGCCGGCGCGGTCTGTGGCGCATCGCCCAGGGCACAGCGTGCCAGCAGGAAATCGTGAATCGCCGCATCCGTCCGGACATGGCGGAACCGCAAGGCATCGGCCCTGGACGTGCCAACGATGTGGCGCCAGGCGCACTCGAACACGTCGCCATGGGCATAATCCGGATCAACCAGCACATCGCCGTACTGGCCGTAGGGGTCGCCCAGCCAGCGCAAGACGCACACCGGGCCGACGCAGGTCATCATCATCGGCCAGACAAGCACCAGCTTGCCATTGTCGCGCACCGTCACAACGTGCAGATCGGCGGTATGCGTTTCGTCGATGAATGTTTCGCTCCAGGCAACGCACCAGTCGAAATTCTGAAACGCATTGCAGCCATTCCTGGCCCGTTGTTCGAGATCGCGCCAGTCGTCCTCGAGCAGATAGAGCCCGGCCATGGTGCGGTCGGTTTGCACCGTCAGGGTCACCAGCCGACGCGCTCCGTGCAGCATCTTGAGGTCGAGATAGCGCGGAATCGACGGCACCCTCGGCGGCTCGATGCTGATGTCCCGCGCCACAGCCTGGCCAGGATCGCTCATCGCATTGTTCGCCGTGTTCATACCCGCCCCTGAATGTTCACCACTGAACAGCGAGCTTAGCCGAAGACCGCAAACATTCCCTTTCCCGAACCGTTCAAATTGTTCCCATTGCCCGGCCGCCGGCAACAACGAAAACGCCCGGGCGGTTGGCCCGGGCGTCCATTTGTTTCGAGGTTGTTCGGTGTGTTATTCGGACTTGCTTTCGCCGCCGCCCTGGCCGCTACGGTGCCGCATACCCTTGCGGTGGTGTCGTCGGTCCTGTTTGCTCAGCACACCGTCGCCATCGCGATCCCAGCGCTCCACGACATCGGCCATCGGCTGCGTATACTCATCGGCCGACATCTGGCCATCGCCATCGACATCGAAACGCTGGAACGATCGCACCATGCGCTGTCGTTTGGCTTCCAGCCACAGCGCCTCGAATTCCTTCAGCGACAGGGTGCCGTTTCCGTCACTATCGAACTTCTTGTGCCATTCGGTGCGGTTGGTGTCGATTTCCTGCTGCGAGATCTTGCCGTCCCGGTCGGTATCGTAGCGCTTGGCGAATTGCTCCATGCCACGCCGCATACCCTTGCCGCCATGATACCCGTGACCATGGCCGGAGCCGTAGTGCCCGCCGCTGTAATGTCCGCCGCCGTGACCGCCTCCAGCCGCCGCAGTGCCAATTGCCGCAAGCAAAAGCGCGCCTGCCGCAGCGCCCGCCACCAAAATTTTCGTACGTTCTTGCATGTCCCGAACCTCCTTGGGGTGTTGATGGACCTTGTGTACGCAGAGATTGGGACGCAATTGCGCAGATCAAATTAAACTTTTGTCACCTCATCGCGGTGCGGATTGCCACTAACCAATAGGTCCTGCGCCTAAGCGACACCCAGTTTCTTCTGCAGGCTGGAGCTTGACGTCGTGTACTGGAACAGCAGCCGCTCGCCGGGATTGATGTAGCGAAACACCTGCTGGGCCATCAGCGCCGCTTCATGGAACCCGGACAGGATCAGCTTCAGTTTGCCGGGATAGGTATTGATGTCGCCGATGGCGAAAATTCCCGCAACCGAGGTCTCGAACTTCTCAGTGTCGACCGGAATCAGGTTCTCCTCGAGATTCAAGCCCCAGTCGGCGACCGGACCGAGCTTCATCGTCAGGCCAAAAAACGGCAGCATCGTATTGCAGGATATGTCGAATGCACCCTCTTTCGACTTTGCGGAAACTCCGCTCAACTGACCGTTCTCACCATGCAGCGCGGTAACCTGGCCGATCTTCATCTCCATCTTTCCGGCATCGACCAGTTCGCGCATCTTGTTGACGCTGTCCGGCGCGGCCCGGAAGTCCGGCCGCCGGTGCAGCAGGGTCATCGACTTGGCGATCGGTTGCAGGTTGATCGTCCAGTCGAGCGCCGAATCGCCGCCGCCGACGACCAGGATGTCCTTGCCGCGGAACTGCTCCATCTTGCGCACGGAGTAGAAAACCGAGGTGCCCTCGTATGCGTCGATGCCCGGCATCGGCGGCTTCTTGGGCTGAAACGAACCACCTCCGGCGGCGATGACAACCACCTTGCAATTAAACACCTGGCCGGCGTCGGTCGTCACCACAAAGTCGTTGTCGCCGCGCTTTTCCAGCCCGGTGACCATCTCGTTGTAGTGGAATTGGGCGTTGAACGGCTTTGCCTGCTCCAGCAGCCGGTCGGTCAACTCCTGTCCGGTGACGATCGGCAGCGCCGGAATGTCGTAGATCGGCTTTTCCGGATAGAGTTCGGTGCACTGCCCGCCGGGGCGGTCGAGAATATCGATCACGTGGCACTTGACGTCGAGCAGGCCCAGCTCGAAGACCGCAAACAGGCCGCACGGCCCGCCGCCGATAATGACCGCATCAGTAGTGATCGCCTCAGCGCTCATTTGCAAAGTCTCCGGAATTGGGATTTCTGATCAGAATTGTTTTTCGGGGACTTTCACCGTCAACCCGTCGAGCGCATCGCTGACCTTGATCTGGCACGACAGACGCGAGTTGTCCTGCACATCAAAGGCAAAGTCGAGCATGTCCTCTTCCATCTCGCTGCGCTCGCCGACCGCCTCCAGCCATTCGGGCTCGACATAAACATGGCAGGTCGCACACGCACACGCGCCGCCGCAGTCGGCATCGATGCCAGGCACCATGTTCTTGAGTGCGGCCTCCATGACCGACATTCCGTTTCCGGCTTCGACCTCGCGGGCGTTCCCGTCGAATGCAATAAACGTGATCTTGGCCATGGCTTCAGGCTCCTGACGCATCGCCTTGCCCTGTTGCCGCGTTCAGCGACAAGTCCCGGGGCGAGCTGCGGTACAAATGGTTATGGTCGGCGCGTCCGGCAAGGCACCGGCAGTGCTTCGGTTCAAAATTCGCCAAACTGTCTAATCGATTGAAAAGCGATTGACAATGCGCCATTGCACCGCGAGCGGCAAATCCGGTCAGGCTGTCAGCCGGGTAATCACGTGGCGGCAATCTTCGGCCGCATCTCTGAGACGCGGCAGCAACCGCGAACCTTCATCCCGCCAGCGATCGTCCGGCAGATCCTCAAGGGTTTCGCAAAGCGCGCAAATCTCGCCGGCCCCAATGGCCCTAGCCGAGCCCTTAAGGGTATGAGCCGCATTGAGCCAATCGACATGGCTCGAACTCGCCTCCAGAGCCGCGAGATACTGCCCCAATTGGCCGGTGAACAGATTGAGCACCTCCGCCCGCAGTCCGGCATCGCCGAATGTATGCTGGTCGAGATGCTTTAGATCGAGCACCCGGCGCTCGTCCCGCCACGCCTTTTCGTCCTGTTTGTGCATGCGAACGCACCTGCCCTTGTGGTCCCCGGCCTTTAGCCGTGGGTTCACCTTCATTAAGCCGCAATCCGGTGCGGTTTGAGTTAACCGCGGGCAACGTGGCTTCGCTGATTTCGGCCACGGTTAGCCGTCTGCTAAACCAATGCTGCAAATTTTAACCAAACTTTAAAATATTTGCGCATGGCGAGGTCGCAAAGGTTCTATCCGTCCGGTTTTTATTGTAACGTCGGCTACCTGTGGTCGGGTGTGCAAGCGAGAGATCTTGAGCATGTGACCGGAAAAACGCGGCAATTCGGGCATTTCGAGGCAATTGGAAACGCCCGTTTCACACTGTTGCGCCTGTCGCTGCGGCACCCGTTTGCCGTATCGGCGTTCCGGTCAGAAACTCAAAAAATCTTCTCAAGGCACCCTCGCGCGCGGGACAATTCGACCGTGACTGCTTAATAGAGTCGAATAAAAACGAACGATAACAGTTACTTGAGTGGCGTATCGGGAAACAGAGTATGGCGAGCACCTCTTCACAGTCCAAGCGCGCACAACGTCGTCAAACGCGGCGCGATGCGCAAAGGTCAACGGCCTCCGCGGGCTCTAATCGCGGACCTACGGCGGAACGGACGCTTCGCGCCAACCCCGCCAACCAGAACGACGCCAGTACGGCGGCCCTGATCGCCAGCATCCGCCGGCGCCCCTCGGCGGCACCGTTCTGGTTCGCATTTGCCATATCTCTGGTCTGGATTCTTGCCGTTTCAGCGGTATTTGGCCCTTTGCTCGCCAAGCAGGCCAATCCGTTCGGCGCTGAGAATCTGCCCAATGTCGCCATCGCCGCGATGTCGGTATTCCTGCCGATCCTGCTGCTCTGGGCATCGTCGTTCCTGCTGTGGCGCGCCCAGCAGATGCGCCATGTCTCCGAAGCCCTGATCCACACCGCCATGCGCCTCGTGCGGCCGCAGGAAATAGCCTCCGAAGGCTTGTCGTCGATCACCCAGACCGTGCGCAAGGAAGTCGAGCAGTTGGTCGGCGGCATCGAGCATGTCGTGCAGCGCGCATCGGAGCTCGAAGGCGTCGTGCACCGCGAAATGGCCAATATCGAGCGGGCCTTCGGCACCAATGAAGAGCGCATCCGCACCCTGCTCTCTGGGCTTGAAAACCAGCGCAACGCCCTGCACCAGGCCGGCGAATTGATCGGCTCGGAGTCCAATCCGCTGCTCAGCCGCCTGGAAGACAACACCAACCAGCTCGGCGGTGTCGTGCACAACGCCGCGACCACACTGGCTCAGCTTGAACAGGGCCTGAACGCATCCTCCATGGGCCTCAGCCAGACCATGGACGAAATCGCCGGCCGGGCCGCAATGGCCAACAGCGAGATCGGCAACCAGACCACTCGCATGGAACAGATGTCTGGCGTTTTGTTGAATGAAATGAGGGTCTTTTCAGACAATCTTTCCAGTCAACTTGAAACATTGTCCACTTCGACGCAGGCCCTCAACAGCGAACAGGGCCAGTTCACCGATCAGCTCAAGTCGATCGAGGGTTCGGTGCTCGACACCATGCGCACCAGTTCGTCAGAAATCACTGCGGTCAACGCCGAGGTTGCCCGCACCATTGAGCGCATGTCGGGCACCTTGTCGGAACAGCTGCGCGAAACCGGCACCCAGTTCGCCGACCTGCTGCAATCGACAAGCGGCAATATCACCTATCATATGAAGTCGACCGCCGGCGAGGTTGCCCAGCAGATCGAGCAGTCCGGTGTGGAGATTTCCCAACAGATCGAAAGTTCCGGCACCGGCCTCAGCGACAAGCTCCTGCACGTTTCCGGCGATTTCGTCCAACAGGTCTCCCTGGCCCGCGACGAGCTTTACAACTACATGGAGCAGTCCTCGGCCAACCTGACGTCGCGCCTGAAGGATACCACCCAGGATCTGTTTTCCGAGGTCGAGACCGCGACCGGCGATATGACCTCCAAGCTCGAGCAGACCTCCGGCGTCCTGTTCAGCCGCGTTGCCGAAGCCACCGGGCAAATGTCCGCGCAACTGGACGAATCCACAACCCTGCTGGCCGGCAACATCGACGACATGTCCGCCAAGCTGGACAATACCTCCGCCAATCTGTTCTCGCGGATGAGCGAAGCCTCTACGCTGATGAGCGGCCATCTCGACGACTCGACGACACGCCTGACCGAGAGCATCGAATCGACCTCCGGCCAGATGGTTGCCCGTCTCGAGAACGCCACCTCGCAGCTGTCCGGCCTGCTCGACGTTGCCTCCGGCGATCTTACCGGACGCCTGGCAGATACCACCGGCCAGATCGCCTCGCGCCTCGATGAGACATCGCTGCGCATGAGCGAACAGCTCGAGCAGACCTCCGGCGCCCTGACCGAGCGCCTTGCCGCGACCTCCGGCGAGATCACAGACCGGCTGACCGACACCACCGCTGACGTGACCGGGCGCCTCGACCAGACCTCGGCCAGCCTCATCGGACAGCTCGACCAGGTGTCGGGAGACATGGCTTCGCGCCTCGATGCCACATCGTCCAACCTGCTTGAGCGGCTCGATACGGTCTCCACCGATGTCACCCACCGCCTCGATGACACCGGCTCGCGGGTGACCACTCAGCTCGATGACGTTTCGGGCAGCATGATATCCCGCCTTGATGACACATCGGCCCGCATCGCCCACGAGCTGGATGAGGCCGCATCCTCGATGGCCTCGCGGCTCGATCAATCGACCAGTGGCATGTCGCAGCAGCTGCACGGCATGTCCGACCAGCTCTCGTCGAAATTGTCCGATAACGCCGACCAGCTTTCCGGTCTGCTCGATGGTGCCGCGCAAGGCATGACCAGCCGCCTGGCCGACACCACCGCCGACCTGACCCGGCAACTCGACCAGGCGTCCATCGACCTGTCGTCACGGTTGGACACCACGACATCCAAGTTCCATGCCGACCTCGAGAATGTCTCCGGCGAAGTCTTGGAGAGTCTCGACCAGACCTCATCGACCATTACCACGAAGCTGGAAGATACGACCGCCCGCCTCACCGGGCAGCTCGGCTCGACCAGCGATCAGATGTTCGAGCGCATCGAATCGTCTGCCCGTGTTCTCGGCGAGCGCTTTGACGGCGCCGACGCCCTGCTGCACGAGATCTCCACCGACCTGTCCGAGCAGCTCGACACCACCGGCAGCACGGTGGTCGAGAAGTTGGATTCGTCGGCTCAAAACCTCTCGGAGCAGCTCACCACCACGAGCCGCGACTTCACCCAGCAGCTCGAGATCGTCGGCCAGACGTTGACTTCGGAACTCGATACATCGACCCGCGACCTGACGGAAAAACTCGTCGCGACAGGCGACGAGCTCACCGACCAACTCGATACGGCCAGCAGTTCGATGTCCGCAAAACTCGATGGGTCGGCCAGAAGTCTGGCTGAGCGGCTCTCCACGACGGGCCATGAACTCACCGAACAACTTGACACCGCAAGCGGCGCCATCACCGGAAGAATGGATGCATCGACCAGGACCCTGGCCGATCGGCTCTCGGCCACAACCCAGACCTTCAACGAACAGCTCGACAGCACCAGCGACGCCTTCACCAGCAAGCTGGAATCCACTGGCGAGATCATCCTCGACAATCTCAACAAGTCCGGAATTGCCTTTGCCGAAGGCCTCGACGGTGCAAGCAGCCATCTGGTAGGTGAACTCGGCCGGGCCAACAGCGCCTTCGCAGCCGGCCTGCATGAGAGCACCGAGGCGGTGACGCTACGCTTCGAACAGACCACCGGCACGCTGGTCGAGCGCATCGACGATGCCTCGAAACTGCTGGAGGATCGCGGCAACGCAACCTATCGCCGGCTCGACGATGCCAGCGTCAAGTTCACCAAGCACATCGAGAAGACCAACGATTTCCTTACCGACAAGCTGGCCGAAACCGCCAATGTGCTCGATGACCGCATCGAAGGCATTTCCACCCAGCTCACCGGCCGGATGGAAACCTCGAGCCACAAGATTTCCGACCGGCTGTCAGAAGTCGGCACCGTCGTCGAACGCTCGATCACCCGGTTCAACGACGGTATCGAGAAGGTTCTTGCCAGCCGCGAGGATATCCTCGGCGATCTGACCAGCCAATTGACCGCCAAGGCCGCTGACGTCGACGGCATGATGCGCAACTACATGGTCCTGATCGAGGACTCGCTGACCAGTGCCCATACCCGCGGCGAGGAAATCGCCAAGCTGATCTCGTCGCAAACGACAAGCGCCGCAGCCTCCTTCGAGGAGGAAATCGGGCGGCTGGAGGCAACCTCCGACAACCAGATTCAGCAAACCGCCAAGGCTCTGCGCGATCAGCATGAGAGCGTCATGACTTCTATGCGCCAGATGCTGCAGTCGACCAACAAGGAGTTCGCCGACACCGCCCAGGACATGCGCGTGATGGCGCAAAAGGTGGTCAAGGAAGTCGATGCCGCGCGTAACGAACTGAAGCGTTCGATCCTCGACCTTCCGGAAGAAACCCGCACCAACGCCGATGCCATGCGCCGGGTCGTCTCCGACCAGATCACGGCACTCAGCGCCCTGGCCGATATCGTCAAGCGCCAGAGCGCCGTGCTGGACCTGTCGGGACCGGGGATATACCTGCCGCCCGATGAGGGGGATCAAAGCCCGGGAAAAGCTGAGGGCGTCCCGTCTGCTGCTCCGCTGATGCAGACGTCGGGCGCCCGGAAATCCCAGGCAGCGCGGAGCACGGCGAGCGAAGACCAGGCCACACTGCGCGGTCGCGATGTCAACGAGTTGGCAAAGGCCAAGGCACCGCGCGGCAGCGCCGACCTGATGCCGACGCTCGAAGCCGACGCCGGTAAACAGAATGGCCGGAAGGCCACCAACGGCAACAAGTCCGTTGACACCGCGTCGGTGGGTCCGGAAACGGAAAAGCTTGTCAGCAAGCTCAACAGCGCCACCCGCGGATTGGCCGAGGCAATCGACGGCGACCTGCCCGACAACCTGGAAAGCAAGTTCAAGACCGGCGAGGGCCACGTCTACACCCATCACCTGTACCGCCGCATCAGCAACAAGCTTCAGACCGACGTTGCCGACCGCTACCGGTCGCAACGCCTGATGCGCGGCCGCGTCGATGCCTTCATCCGCCTGTTCGAGCGCCTGCTCGACACCGTCGCCGAAGGCCCTAACGGCGAAAAGGTAATCGATGCCTGCCTCGCATCTGAAAGCGGCAAACTCTACATCATGCTCGCCCAGGCCGCCGGCAGGCTGGATAGCTAGGGCTTCGTCCTGGTGTGATGGGAATCCGGCCCCCTATCTGCTGTTTCTCGCCGATGTGCCGGACCGGCCACGGCCCGGTTATCGACGAGTTTGTCCGTCGCTTACCCCACAGTGAAACGTGACCCGCAAGCTCACCATCGCCGAAGAAAGCTGGCCGATTGCCGGCCGCTTCACCATTTCGCGCGGTGCCAAGACTTCGGCTGATGTCATTGTCGTGACGCTGCAACAGGACGGCATCACCGGCCGCGGCGAATGCGTGCCCTATGCCCGCTATGGCGAAACCGTCAATGGCGCGATTGCCGCCCTTGAGGCCGCCCGGGGCGCCATCGAGGCCGGTCTCGACCGCCACCACCTCGCTGCGCACATCGCTCCGAAGGCGGCCAGGAATGCCGTCGACTGCGCCCTGTGGGATCTTGAAGCAAAGCGCGCCGGCAAACCGGCGTGGCAGCTTGCCGGCCTGCCCGAGCCGCGCTCCTTGGTGACGGCCTTCACCATCGGGCTGGACACGCCCGATGTCATGGCCAAGGCTGCAGCGGCCGCAACCCGCAACGGACGCCCGCTGCTGAAACTGAAACTGGGTCGCGATGGCGACGCCGAGCGCCTGCGCGCCGTGCGCGCCGCCGCCCCGCACAGCCGTCTGATCGTCGATGCCAACGAGGGCTGGACCCCCAGTGCCCTGCGCGACATTCTCCTCGTCTGCAAGGAAACCGGCATCGAACTTGTTGAACAGCCGCTGCCGGCGGGCGATGACGAGTATTTGCAGGAGTTCGACCATCCGGTCTGCATCTGCGCCGATGAATCGGCCCATGACCGCTCCGGCCTGCCCGGTCTCATCGGAAAATACGATGCGGTGAACATCAAGCTCGACAAGACCGGCGGCCTGACCGAGGCGCTGGCGATGACCGATGCTGCCCTTGCCGTGGGACTGCAGGTCATGGCCGGCTGCATGCTGGCCACGTCGCTGGCCATGGCGCCGGCCATGCTCTACGCCCAGAAAGCCGCATTCGTCGACCTCGACGGGCCATTGCTGCTGCAGCGGGACCGCTCACCCGGCATAACATTTGACGGCGGCACGATGCTGCCGGCGCCGACCCGCCTGTGGGGCTGACCGCCCGCCGGGAGTAATTTCGACGCCGCCTAACCTTTCGCTAACCACTTTGCGCGATCATCGCCGGCATGTGCGCTGACGGTTCTCCACGACCTGCCGGCGCCCCCAGTCAGCAGAGTTGAGTACCAGTCATGAGCAAGCCAGCCGATACGTCGGTTTTTTCCGATCAGGAGTTCGATTCGATTAAAGCCGCGGTGATGGAAACCGATCGCGGCCGCCAGTTCCTCAGCGAGTTTGCCCAGCGCAACCGGGTCGCTGACACCCAAACGCTGCTCCAGGCCATCCAGCGCCTGGAAGACAACATCAAGCCCACCGTCAGCGATGCATCGGCCGACGACGACCTGCGCGAGCTGGCGCTTGCCATCGAAGCGACCGGAGAAGATATCTGCGCGGTGCGCAACGACATGTTGAAGGACACCTGCGCCATCACCAACAAGCAAGCGGTGTTCGCCAGCCTGGCCGACGACGCGGCAGAACTTTCACAGGCCCTGATCGCCACCGCCGAGGCGCTGCAGAAAACCGTCAGCGACTTACGCAGTTCCGCCAGCGACGACCCGAAGGTCAATGAACTCGATACCAATGTCAACGAGCTGTTCGAAACCGGCTGGCGCCAGGACGTCCTGGCCCAGCGGATCACCAAGGCAATGCGGCTGCTGGCCCATTTGCAGCACAGCCTTTCATCCTTCTCCGGCAACGCTGGCCCGCAGGCATCCGACGAGCCGGAGGCGCCGGAACAGCCGGCAGCGGCCGCCGCACCGGTCCTCAGCCCGCAGAACCGCCTGTACTTTGCCGAGGACGAAGAGCTGTTCACTGCTGAACCTGTTGCCCATGACCATGCCGACGCCGGCCCGGCACTGGCCGCCGACAGTGCCATCGATGAAGCCGAACCCGCCGCACCGGAACCGTCGACATTGCATGCACGGCAGGCTTTCGGCACGCGATCCCAGCACGAGGAAGCGGATACCGAAACCGACACCGTCGAAGCCGCTGATCCGGCATCGCCTGACGACACGCCGCAAACGAA
>JAHEJE010000332.1 GCA_024639035.1 Alphaproteobacteria bacterium | reverse complement strand
TGGCGACGGTGTCGGATGGGGCCGGGTTCGTGATGCTGGCGCAGCCGGTTGTGTCGGCGGTTTTTCTGTTCTTCATGGCGCTGGCGCTGCGCAATCATTTCAAGATTGGGCGGTAGGGGGTTGGCGGGGAAATTGAGTCAGGGAACCGCTGTAACTGGTTGAGTTTTGTGCCGCTTTCATCGTTTTTGAGCTTATCAAGGCAATCCGCTGGAGACTGTGGCGTGACGGATGAAACGTTGCTGGCTGCGGTGGATACTGGGTCACCCGGTCAAGCCGGGTGATGACAGAGTGGCGTGGGGGATGTGGCCGGCGTCAGGTTTGGCTGTCTTTGCTCAGCACGGTCAGGGCATCGCCATCCAGCGCGGGTGGAGCCTTGGGCTCGGGGGCCGGGGTCTTGGTGAATTTTATTGGGGAGGCTGCGACCTGCCAGGGGGCGCCGTTGGGGTTGGGGATGTTCTGGATCATGCCTCTTGCTGCCGTGTGCGGGTCGTTGCGGATGTCGGCGATGGTGTTGACCGGGCCGAACGGGATCTTGCCGCCGAGGAGGGTCTGCAGTTCGGCCTTGGTGCGCTGGCGGGTCCAGGCGTTGACCAGGCGGTTCAGGTCGTCGCGGTTGGCGCGGCGGGCGGATTTGGTGGTGAAGCGGGGGTCGTCTTCGAAGCCCTCGGGGCCGATGATTTTTGCGAAGGCCTTCCAGAAGGCATCCTCGACGCAGCCGATGGTGACGTGGCCGTCGCTGGCCTCGAACACGCCGAACGGGGCGAGCAGGGGGTGGGCGTTGCCTTCCGGGCCGGGGACGGTGCCTTCGAAGGAATGCTGGTAGACGGTGCGCTCGCACAGCGACAGGACGGCGTCGTACATGGCGACGTCGAGGTATTGGCCCTCACCGGTGCGCTCGGCATGGCGGACGGCGGCGAGGATGCCGAAGGCGAGGTGGAGGCCGGAGAAGATGTCGCCGACGCCGGGGCCGACCTTCATCGGGGTGTCGGCATCGGGGCCGGTGATGGCGATCAGGCCGCCCATGGCCTGGGCGACGACATCGTAGGATGGCCAGGCGCTGTAGGGGCTGTCTCCGGTGCGCTTATCGCCGAAGCCGCGCACGGCGGCGTAGACCAGGGCGGGGTTTTGTTCGGCCAGGGTTTCGTAGGCCAGCCCCAAGCGTTCCATGACGCCGGGGCGGAAGTTTTCAGCAACGACATCGGCGGTTTTGGCGAGTTCGAGGAACTTTTCTTTGCCGGCATCGGATTTCAGGTCGAGGACGATGGATTTTTTCGAGCGGTTGAGGCTGACGAAATAGCCGCCCCATTGATGATCCGGGTCGTCGGCGCGGAACGGGCCGTTGGAGCGCGAGGTGTCGCCCCTGGCGGTCTCGATCTTGATGACCTCGGCGCCATGGTCGGCGAGCATCATGGTGCAGTAGGGGCCGGACAGCATCGAGGTGAGGTCGAGGACGCGCAGGCCGGAGAGGATGCCGTGATGGGCGGTGTCGTTGGTCATGGGGCGAAATCCTATGCGCTGTATCGCCCGGCAGCCTAAGGGTTTTCGTCGCGCTGCGGCGGAAAATTTATAGTGCGGGCGGGGCGAAAACAGTGTTAGCTCGGGGTTTGTCCGGGGTGAACGGGAACCGTCAGGCATGGCCGAACTTGCGCTCAGGGCGCGACCGTATTCGCTGAGCTATCAGACCGGCCTGGTGCTGGTGCTGCTGGCCGGGGCGTGCTGGTCGACGATGGGGCTCGGCATCCGGCTGATGCAGGAGGCCACGGTGTGGCAGATCCTGTTCTACCGGTCGCTGGCGCTGGCGCCGTTTCTGTTTGTGGTGATCACCATCAAGAGCCGGGGGCGGCCGTTCCGGGTCATCCGCTCGGCGGGCATGTCTTCGGTGTCGGGCGGTCTGGCGCTGGTCGGCGCCTTTGCCGGCGGTATCTTCGCCATTCAGCAGACCACGGTCGCCAACGCGATGTTCCTGTTTGCCGCAGCGCCGTTCTTTGCCGCGGTGCTGGGCCGGCTGCTGCTCGGCGAGCCGGTGAGGTGGGAAACCTGGGCGGCGATGGCGGTGGGGGCCGTGGGTATCGCGGTGATGGTGCAGGAAGGCATTTCGCTGGGCAACTGGCTCGGCGATGCGATGGCCATCCTGTCCGGCTTCGGCTTTGCCATCTTCACCCTGGCGCTGCGCAACAACAAGAGCCAGGACATGCTGCCGGCGGTGTTCCTGTCGGGGATTTTCGCCATGGCGATTGCCGGGGTGACGTGCTGGGCGCTGGGGCTCGGGTTCCGGCTGCCGGCCAACGACATCGGCATTGCCCTGGCGCTGGGGGTGTTTCAGCTCGGCACCGGGCTGTCGATCTATACCGTCGGCTCGAAGGTGGTGCCGGCGGCGGAACTGGCCCTGCTGTCGATGACCGAGGTGGTGCTGGGGCCGCTGTGGGTGTGGCTGTTTCTCAATGAAACCGCCAGCCTGCAGACGCTGGTCGGCGGCTCCATCGTGCTGGCGGCAATCGGCGGCAACGCGCTCACCGGCCTGCGCCGGCGGCCGGCGCCGGTCGGCTTGCGCTAGGGCACGTCTATAACGGGTTGTTGTGCAAGCTTTTGTTGCGAATGATTATTAATTGCATTATAAACACCCATTCCTGAGAACGACGCCCACGGGCTGGCGTTGCAAGGGGTGGTGACGTGTTCAAGTTTCTGGAAATGCCGAGGTTTGTCAGGCGGTTCAGTCGCCGGGACCTGTTGCGCGGTGGCGTGGGTGGCGGGGCAGGCGCCATGCTTGCGGGCAGTGCGATGGCGGCAGGCTCAGGACACGGCATGCACGGCGGCACGAATATGACCGTCGGCACCGTCGATCACGACAGCAACGGCTTCAACCCGTATGACATGCTCACCGACTGGGATACCGGGACGCTGGAAACCGAGGCCGACGGGCGCCGGGTGCGGACGTTCGACATTGTGGCCGTCGACAAGGAAATCGAGATCGCGCCGGGGATCATGTTTCCGGCCTGGACCTACAACGGGCGGGTGCCGGGACCGGCGCTGAGGGCAACCGAGGGCGAGTGGCTGCGGGTTCGTTTTGCCAATCACGGAACG
>JAHEJE010000331.1 GCA_024639035.1 Alphaproteobacteria bacterium | reverse complement strand
GGATCGGATTTCCGGTGGCGGTGAAGATGCTCAATCCGCTGCTGGCGCACAAGACCGAGGCGGGTGCGGTGACGCTCAACCTGACCAGCGCCGAGCAGGTAAGCCAGGCCGCTGCGGCGATCCGCGAGCGGGTCGCGGCCAAGGCGCCGGATGCGCTGTGCGACCGGTTTCTGGTCGAGACCATGGTCGGGCCGCCGGTGGCGGAACTGCTGGTCAGCGTGCGGGCCGATGCCCAGTTCGGCCTGGCGATGACGCTGGCCAGCGGCGGCATCCTGACCGAACTGGCCGGCGATGCGGTGACCCTGCTGCTGCCGGCGGACAGGAGCGAATTCGAGCGCGCCATCGGCCGGCTGAAGGCGGTCAGACTGATCGACGGCTATCGCGGCCAGGCCGGCGGCAACCGGGAGGTGGTGGTCGACTGCCTGGTGCGGCTGGCGGATCATGCCGTGGTCAACCGGCACGAGGTCGGTCTGATCGAAATCAATCCGCTGCTGGTTCTGGCAGATGGAGTCTGTGCAGTGGATGCGCTGGTCAGCCTGTCAGCCGATGCCACCGAGCAGCGGCGCACGCCGAACATGGCGGCTACAACAGAATTGGATACCGCTTCCTGATTGCGCCGTCCTGGTCCGGCGACAGATAGGCCGGGCGATGCGACTGCAGGATTTTACGGGCCTTGAGGCGGGCCTGCGACCAGGCATCGGGTGCGCCCTTGTCGTGCCAGGCGGCCGGGTCGTCGCGGTCGGCGAGGGTCGGGTAGAAATAATCGCGTTCCATGGCCGCTATGGTGTGATCGCCGCCGAGGAAATGACCTTCGCCGAGCACCGCCTCGCAGATCGCATCGAAGCCGAGGTTTGCCGTGCTGACCTCGATGCCGCGCAGGGCGCGGTAGATGTTGGAGTGCATTTCGTCATCGAGGATGAAGGCCTCGAAACTGACGCCGAGCAAGGAGGCGGTCATGCCCGAGCTTTCGTAGATCAGGTTGCCGCCGGCGAGGCCGGCGGCCAGCGAGGTCAGCGCCTTTTCCATGCCATACTGGGCGTCAATCGCCTTGGCGTCGGTCATCGATGCGGCAACGCCCGAGGGCAGGCCGAGCCAGTTGGACAGTTGCGCCGAGGCGGCATTGAGCACGGCGATCTCGCCGCCGCCGCCGGAAAAGGCTCCGGTGCGCAGATCGATGACCAGCGGCCAGTTGGAAAACACCATCGGGTGGCCGGGCCTGATGACATGCACCATCACCAGGCTGGCCAGGGTCTCGGCCAGCGACTGGGCCAGGAAGGCGGCCAGCGGGGCCGGCGCCGTGGCTCCGGCCTGGGCGGCGGTGATGCACGACAGGGGGATGTTGTGGCGGATGCATTCGAAAACCACATCGACGGCGTCCTCGCCATAGCGCATCGGCGAAATGACCGGGCTGATGTGGGCCTTGATGAACGGGCGTTCGGCAAAGGCGCCCGCACCGCCGGCGGCGATGTCGAGCATGGCGACAATCGGCGCGACATGTTCGGCCAGGGTGAAGGCGGTCGCGGTCGGCTTGGTGGTGTTGGCGATCAGGGCATAGGCGGTGTTGACGTCGAGCTCGAAGGGATCGGCAATGTCGGTGGCGATGCAGCAGCGGGTGAACCAGCTGACATTGGTCAGGGCGTCCTGCAGGCGGGCAAAGTCGTGCAGGTCGCGCAGGGTCGACGGGCGGTAAAGGCCGGTGTCGAGGTCGAGGGTCTGGACGGCGGCGCCGCCGGTGCCGAAATGCACCTTGTCGCCGCCGACCTCGATGGAGCGGGCTGGATCGCGGCCGTGCAGGATGAAGGTTTTTGCCGCCTGGGTGATCGCATCGTGAACCAGGGCATGGGGAAGGCTGAGGCGTCCGTTGGGCAAGTCCTGCGCCCCGGCAGCGCGCAACAGGTCAGCCAGCCGGGGCGGGGTTTCGCCCATGCCGAGCTCTTCGAGCAGCCGCAGGGCGGTGTCGAAGATGGCCTGGAGTTCGCCGTCGCGCAACGGTCGGTAGGCACCGCCGGCCTGGCCCGGAGCGGCCGGATTGACGGCGGGACCGGCAGCGCGCCTGGCGATGCGCTGGCGGCGGCCCGATCGGCGCGGCGTCGCGGCAGCATCAACCATTGTTGTCTGCCGGTGCGGTGACCAGGCCGGCAAGATGGCTGAAGGCCACGTCCGGCGCCAGCAGCGCCTGGCCGGCCTGCCAGATGGCTTCGGCGCGCTTGGGCGACAGGCTGGCGGCGCACAGGCTGAGGAACTTGTCCTTGACCTCGGCGATGCTCATCGGCGCTTCCATGCCGCCGCGCGCCGGGGTGTCGCCGGAGGCAAAGCGACGGCCGTCGTTGAGGACGATTGTGACATCGGACCAGCGCCCCTCGGGAAAGCGGGCGTTATGGCGGGTGTCCTCGGCGACGGTGATGCGCGCCACCAGGGCGGCGGTTGCGGGATCGCTCAGGGCATCGCCGGTGACGTGGCGGGCGGCGATCTCGCCATGGCGCAACATGGTGGCGACGGCAAAGGCGAGGCTGTACTGCGCCTGCGAGGTGGTTTCGGGCATGGCCGGAAACAGGCAGGCGGCCTCGGCGAAGGTGCGCACCTCGACCTCGGCGACCTGATCGGCGGTGAAACCGTGCTGCTGTCTCAGGGCGCGCACGGCGTCAATGGCGGCGTGGGCCCAGCGGCAGATCGGATAGGGCTTGATGTAGTTGGATTCAATCGTCCACACCTGGCCCAAATCATCCCAGTGGCCAGCGGCTTCCGGTGCTTCGATGGTGATGGCCGGGGCGCCGGTGAAACCGCGCAGGGCCAGAGATGCGGCCATGACGCCGGTCAGGGCGCCGATACCCGAGCCGTCATGCAGCATGGTGGGGTTGGCGATCTCGCGCATCATCTGGCTGCGCGGGCCGTGGTATTCGGCAATGCCGAGTGCCTGGCGCAATTGATCCCGGTCGGCAGCCAGCAGCCGACAGCCGAGGGCGGCGACACCGAGGGCGTTCCAGGCACCGGAGGTGTGATAGTCGCTGACGCTGGCGTGCAGGGAGAGGCCGGCACGTCCGGCGACCTCATAGGCAACGACCAGCGCCTTGAGGGCATCGC
>JAHEJE010000330.1 GCA_024639035.1 Alphaproteobacteria bacterium | reverse complement strand
TCGCCGAGCAGGTTTTCAAAGTCGTAGACGTCGTCCAGCCCGTAGACGTTTGTCGTCGTGGTGCGCCAGTTGGTCTGCGGCGAGCGGGCAGGGTGGACCAGCCCGTTTGCCGCATCGTCCTGATCGACCAGGTAGAACTCATACTCGATGGCGATCACCGGCGTCAGGCCGACGTCGGAGAACCGTTGCAGCACCTTGTCGAGCAGATGGCGGGGATCGGCGAAGTGCGGCCGGTCGTCGTCGTCGACCATCGAGGCGATCACCTGCCCGGTCGGCCGGTTGGCCCACGGCACCGGCTGCAGCGTGCCGGGTGCGGCCTTGCAGAAATAGTCCGGATCGCCATCGGCCGAACCGATTTCGAGGCTGTCGATGTTCTGCCCGGTCCAGTCGAGAACGTAGTTCGATCCGGGCAGCCTGACCCCTTCGGTGTAGAGCTTGCGGACATAATCGCGGCCGAGCTGCTTGCCGCGCAGGATGCCGTTCATGTCGACGACCATCATGTCGAACTGGTTTGTTTCAGGGTGCTTGGCGAGAAAATCCTCAATCTCGTCGATCTCGGCCTGTCTGGTCATGTGCTGTGCGGTTCCGTTTGTGCGCAAACGCTGCGCTCAAGTTGTTTCTTTTGGCTTTTTGATTACTTTTCAATGCCATATTATGACTGCAGTGGCATTTCTTTTTTCACTCGAGCAGAATTATCGAAGGTGATGCAATGGCGGGCAAGAAGCTCGAATCGTTTCTTGAGAAAAACGGCGTCGAGGAGGTGGAATGCCTCATTCCCGACATGGGCGGCATTGCGCGTGGCAAGATCATCCCCGCCGCCAAGTTCGTCTCAGGCATGGGAACCCGCGGGCTGCGCATGCCCGAGGAGATTTTCACCCTCACGGTAACCGGGCGCTATGCCCCGGACGCCACCGTCACCGACCCGGCGGGAACCGACATCTACCTGCGCCCGGACACCAAGACCATCCGCATGGTGCCCTGGTATGACGAACCCACCGCCCAGGTGATCTGCGATTGCCACTACCTGAACGACACCCCTGTCGACATCGCCCCGCGCGCCGTGCTGCGGCGGGTGCTCGATCTTTACGCCGGCCAGGGCTGGCGTCCGGTCATTGCCCCTGAGCTCGAATTCTATCTGGTCGCCAAGAACACCGATCCCGACAACCCGCTCGAGCCGCCGGTCGGTCAGTCGGGCCGCAGGGAAGCCGGCGGCCAGGCCTACGGTGTCGACGCGGTCAACGAATTCGAGGCCATCGTCGAGCACATCTACGGCTACTGCGAGCCGCACGGCATCGATATCGGCACCCTGTCGCACGAAAGCGGCCCGGCCCAGCTTGAGATCAATTTCAACCACGGCGATCCGATGGAACTGGCCGACCAGGTGTTCCTGTTCAAGCGTGCGGTGCGCCGTGCTGCCCTGAACCACAACGTGTTTGCCACCTTCATGGCAAAGCCGCACGAGGGCGAGCCCGGCTCGGCGATGCATGTGCACCAGTCGGTGGTCAATGCCAAGAACGGCAAGAACGTGTTTGCCGGCCGGACCGGCAAGGAGAACCGCCTGTTCATGTCCCACATCGCTGGTCTGCAGCGTTACATGGGCGCAGCGATGCCGTTCCTGGCACCAAACGTCAACTCCTACCGCCGGTTGGTGCCTTTTGCCGATGCCCCGACCAATGTCCACTGGGGCCGCGACAACCGCACGGTATCGCTGAGGGTGCCAAGCGCGGATCGTCAGGCGATGCGGGTCGAGAACCGGGTTCCCGGTGCCGATGCCAATCCGTATCTGGCCATTGCCGCCTCGCTGGCCGCCGGCTATCTCGGCATGACCGAGCGGCTGAAGCCCGGCGCGGCGGTGGAAGGCTCGGCCTATCGCTATGCCCACACCCTGCCGCTGCACCTCGGCGAGGCGCTGAGCAAGCTCAACTACACCAAGCCGTTCAAGCAGGCCATGGGCGAGCGCTTCGTCGACGCCTATCAGGAGGTCAAGGAATTCGAGATGGAGCAGTACCGCAAGGTGATCAGCTCCTGGGAGCGCGAGTTCCTGCTGCTCAACGTTTGACCGACAGCGCGTAGGGCCCGCTGCCATCGAGACCGCGCGCCGCCCACAGGCCGCGCTTGCGGGCTCGCGCCTCGGCCATTTTTTGCAGATAGGCCGCCGGCGCGCCGGGCACGGCGACGGCCCAGCCGGCATGAATCTGACCGAAGCTCAGGTCGAAGCCGTCCGCCGTGCAGACATGGCCCGCAGCGCCGGCCTTGCGGCAGTCCACCGTTGCCCCGGCGGTGATGTCCATCAACCCGGCCCGGGCCAGTATGCCGCAATCCATCCGCCGGGCGCGCACCATGCAGGCATCGCCCGGTAGCGGCGCTGCAATGCCGGTCAAAGACACAACCTGACCGCCGACCCGCAGCCGGGCCCCGTCAAGCACTTCGGCGGTTCCCGAAAGCGACCCGGCCTGGGCCAGCGGCACCGCAAACAGTGCCGCAGCCGTCGCCCATGTCATCGCCAGTTTCATCAATGAGTCCTGACCCTAGCCGCCTCGCAAAGGAAAAGCCTGCAGCGATGTGTTGCCACCGCTGCAGGCTCGTCAGATTTTCACACAACCTGGGGGAAGTTTACTTGCGCACTTCCTCGGGCAGGAACAGCATGAAGTCGTTGTCTTCGCCACCGGCGTGGCAGTCGTGGCAGAACTGCATGCCGGCCGAGTTCTTGGCCTTGGTCACGCCGAACGTCTTGCCGCCCGGCATCACCATGGCATAGCGCCAGTCCGAGGTGTCGGGGTTCCAGCCCTTGGTCATCTTCTCCATGACGAACAACGGACCCATGGTCGCCGCGCCGTGCTTGCCGACGGTATAGCTCGGCTTGGCCAGCGTCGATCCGATCGGCATCGCGGTCACCTTGTCGTAGTTGCCATAGGTGGTCTTGGCGATCTTGTTGGCATAGTTCTGCACGAAGCGTCCGCCGTGAGTATCGCTGCGGTATCCGTGTTTGGCATAGGAGGTCCACTTGCCCCACCGCGCCGTCGCCCAGTGTTCGCCGCCCTTGTAGGTTTTCACCAGTTGCGGTTTGAGGCAGTCGTAGAGTGCGGTCTGCTCGGCGGC
>JAHEJE010000329.1 GCA_024639035.1 Alphaproteobacteria bacterium | reverse complement strand
AGGGGCTTGACGAAGTAACTCAGGGCAGTGCGGTCACCGGTCTGGACCAGGACTTCGACCGGCATGCCGGGCACAACCTGAAACGCGCCGTCGGGCAAATTTTTCGGAATCTCGTACCTGAGCCGCAGGGTGTAGTAAGATTCGCCGGTGTTCGGGTTGGTGCTGAGATCGGGCGAGATCTTCTCGATGTAGCCGGTGAACTCCGGTGTGGTGCGTTGGTTGAAGGCCGTGAAACGGACATTGGCTTTCTGACCGACGTACAGCTGGTCGATATCCACCGGAGAAACCCGGGCCTGGATGAACAGGCTTTCGTCCGCAGGAATAACGGAAAGAACGGTCTCGCCGGGCGGGATCACGCCACCGACCGTGTGTACGCGCAGTTCGTGGACGAATCCCAAGACCGGGGCGACGATATCGAGCCGCTGCAGCTGATCCTCGGCGACGGTCTTGCGTTCCTGCAACTCATTGATCTGGCCTTCAGCGTCGCGCAAATCGCGCGCGACCTCGGCCAGTGATTGCTGTTCAAACTGGGTGAGCTGGATCTTGACTTCGGCGATGCGGCCATGGGCGCTGCCGATGCTGGCGATCAGTTGACCGAGCTCGCCCTTGAGGCGGGTGCGCTGGCGCTTCAGGGCGATGATACGGGTGAGGGTAACGTGTCCGTCCTTGTGGAGTTTTTCGAGTCCGGACAGTTCCTCTTCGATGAAGTCGATCTCTTCCTTCTTGGCATCGCGCTGGGCGATCAGACCGGCGATTTCCTCCTGCAGGCGCCTGACGCGCTCATCGGACTGGGAGCGCTGGGCCTGGAGGATTTCGCGCCGGGCAGCGAACAGCGATTTCTCGCCGGCGATGGCGGATGCCACATCGACCTCGGTGGCCGCGCGCGCAAGAGTTGATACCGAGAAGTTGATTTGTGGCTTGCCGTCGCGCTCTGCGCTCAGGCGGGCGATGCGGACTTCCAGCTTGTCGATCTGCTTGGAGACGATGCCGAGATTGGCACGCGGCAGCTTGTCGTCAAGCGTGACCACCGGCTGGCCGGCGGTAACCCTGTCGCCCTCCTTGACGTGGATGGCGCCGACGATGCCGCCTTCTTTGTGCTGGACCTTCTTGCGCTGGCCCTCGACGACGATGGTGCCTGAGGAGATGACGGCACCGGCGATATTGGCATAAGCGGACCAGCCGCCGAGGCCGGCCACCAGAACCAGGGCGACAACCACCCCGACGAACAGGTGCCGGTTGAGCGATTTTCGGCTCGCAGACGGCGTTTGCGGCGTCATGACTTGTCACCCACGACCTTGAGACCGCCCTTGGGCGGGTTGCTGACCTGGGCCAGGACATCCTCCTTGGGGCCGAATGCCGTCTGTTGGCCACCGGACAGCATCAGAAGCTTGTTGAGCGATACGATGGCGCTCGGGCGGTGGGCCACGACGATGACGATGGCACCGCGCTCGCGCTCATGCGTGATGGCCTGGTTGAGTGCTTCCTCGCCCGCGGCGTCAAGGTTCGAATTGGGTTCATCAAGCACGATCATAAACGGTTGGCCATACAGGGTACGGGCCAGGCCGACGCGCTGGCGCTGGCCGGCGGAAAGCACCGCACCCTGTTCGCCGACGTGGGTTTCATAGCCTTCCGGCAGCGCCAGGATCATGTCGTGGACATTGGCGAGCTTGGCAGCCGCGACGATCTTTTCATCGTCGCGCTCACCGGAGAAGCGGCTGATGTTTTCCGCCACCGTGCCTTCGAACAGTTCGACATCCTGCGGCAGATAGGCAATCGCCTTGGCCAGGGCCTCCGGGTTCCACTGGTCGAGCCGGGCACCGTCGAGGCGGATCTCGCCGCGGGCGACCGGCCACACTCCGACCAGGGCGCGCACGAACGAGGTCTTGCCGCTGGCGCTGGGGCCGATGATGCCGAGCCCGTCGCCGGCCTGTAGCTCGATGTTGACGCCCTGCACGCAGATGCTGTTGTCGCCCGGCGCAACCACGATGACATTCTTGGCCATAAGGGTCTTCGACGGCGACTCCAGCTCGGTGCGCTGCTCGCGGTCCGGCATCGATGCGAGTGCGTCCTTGAGGCGGCGGTAGCTCATGCGGGCGTTGACCATCGGGCGCCAATGAGCGACAGCCTGCTCGATCGGCGACAGGGCGCGCGACAGAATGATCGAGGCGGCGATCATGATGCCAGGAGAGATTTCCCCCTGCAGCACGAAATAGGCGGCAAATCCAAGGATGCCCGATTGCAGAATGAAGCGGAATGTCTTGGTCACCGAGGAGAAGAACGCCAGCCGGTCGCCGCTCGACAACTGGGCCTTGGCAAACTCGGTTTCGCGATCCGCCCAACGGGCCAGCATGTTGTTCAAAAGCCCCATCGACATCATGACTTCGCCGTTGCGCCGGCTAGCCTCGATCATGCCCGAACGCGTGCGGCTGGCCTGGGCCAGCGCCGCCATCGGTTTGCGCAGCATGAACTCGTTGGCGAGTACCAAAATCACCAGGATGACCGCACCGGCGATGGCGAAGTAGCCGAGCGCCGGGTGGAACAAGAAGATGACAGCGATGTAGATCGGCATCCACGGCACATCGAAGACAGCAAGCGGTCCGGGACCGGCGATGAACTGGCGAACCTGATCCAGTTCCTGGACCGGGTTGAGCTTCTCGGCCCGGCGCCCCATCTTCAACGGCAGCAAGACGGCGGACTCGAAGCTGAAGCCGGACAGCTGTTCGTTGAGGCGGGAGCCGACGCGCACCAGTATCTTGCTGCGGATGTACTCCAGAATGCCCATGAAGATGAACAGGGCAAGGGCAAGGGCGGCAAAGGCGAGTAGCGTCGGCACCGAATAGCTCGACAGAACGCGGTCGTAGATCTGCAGCATGAACAGCGGCCCGGTGAGCATCAGCACGTTGATGATCATCGAAAACAGGCCGATGCCGGCAAAGGCCGCCCCACAGGCCCGCAAGGCGCTGCGGACGCGGAGTTTGTTGGGAATGGACTGGTTCATCTGTTGTTCTTGCCGCTCATCGGGTGCTCAACTGGTGCAAATTTGACGTGGGCGTACTTTATAACGCGCAACATGAACATTTCCAAAACGAAACACCCCGGCGGGATGAGCCGCCGGGG
>JAHEJE010000052.1:1360-11648 GCA_024639035.1 Alphaproteobacteria bacterium | reverse complement strand
TCGCCCATCTGGTGCGTTGCAGCGCTTGCCCGATGCACCGCATCGCGCTGCGCACTGCGCCTGCCATATGAACGAATTTGGCTCCATCAAGTGATCCCGTATGATCGAAAAGTGCTCTAGCATCATGGATGGTTGGGCCGGGTGAGCGGGATGGGTCGGACTTCAGGGTCGTAGCAATGAGTAGTTGACATAAACCGTAACTCAAGTTACGTATTTGTGCAACCGTAACCTAGAATACGTTTTTGGAGAACCGACATGACCCCATCCGAC
Organism: Alphaproteobacteria bacterium; assembly: GCA_024639035.1. Taxonomy (GTDB): domain Bacteria; phylum Pseudomonadota; class Alphaproteobacteria; order Rhizobiales; family Aestuariivirgaceae; genus JAHEJE01. The sequence continues at coordinate 11,378 of JAHEJE010000052.1, read as the reverse complement.
CGCCATGCCTACGCCGCTTTGGCAACGCTGATCCTGCTGCAAGCGATCATGCTTTCCGCACTCTATGCCGGCGTCCGGCCCCATCCGCCGGAAACCACGCCGCTCTTCGGAATCGCGCCTTTCATCGGTGCATCGGTCGCCCTCGCGCTGTCGGCGATCATCCACCATCCGCTCGCCAATGCGACGGGGCGGACATTGAGCCTTCTTGCCGCGTTCATGGCGCTGGTCTCGTTCGGTCCGCAGAAATACTTCGATCCGCAATTCGGCCTGATCTGGCCTGCCGTCGTTCTGGGTCAGATCGCCGCGCTCACGCTTTTCGTCTGCGTGTTCGTCTCCCGCACACGGTCAAACGGCAGCTTTAAGGAAACCGAGATTTAGTCTCCAAGCCGCCATCAGCCGCGCATGCCAAGCTGCCGCCATTGTCCTGACCCTAAACATCTGGTGCGCCGATCTGACGTCTGCGCCGAAGTTGTGAACTTGTCCGCCTGGCTGCGCTACAGGAGCGACCGTCGAAACGACGCCTCTGGCCGCGCGTAAACGGCTAATGGCATGGTGAACTTGCCCGCTGAGGTCTCGCTGCCTCCGGGCGGCGGTCAGGCGTTACAGCATCTCGACATGGTCCTGCATCCGCTTTCTCATTGCCGGATCGGGCAGGGGGCCGAGGCCGGCTGACATGTTTTGCTTCATGTGGTCGACACGGCTCGTGGCCGGAATCACGCAAGTGACGGCCGGGTTGGCGAGGATGTACTTGAGGAAGAACTGCGCCCAGGTCTCACATCCGATCTCCGCCGCCCAGTCCGGCAGCTGGTGACCGCGCACGCGCCTGAACAATCCGCCGCGCTGGAACGGCCGGTTGATAATGACCGCCTGGCCACGGTCGCGCGCCAGCGGCAGCAGGCGGTTCTCAGCCTCGCGGTCGAGCACGTTGTAGGTGAACTGCACGAAATCGAACGGCTCGGCCGCCATCGCCTTGGCCAGCGCCGCATGGCGTCGGCCGTGCGAGGTGGTGATGCCGAGATAGCGGATGCGGCCCTCGGCCTTCCAGGCCTTCAGCGTCGCCAGATGGGTCTCCCAGTCGAGCATGTTGTGGATCTGCATCAGGTCGAAGGCCTCGATGCCCCACAGCTTGCGCGAGGCCTCCATCTGGCGCTTGCCGATGCCCTGCGAAATGGTCCAGACCTTGCTGGCCGAAAACAGACCTTGCGGGCGGCCGAGTTCAGCAAGGCAATGGCCGATGACCGCTTCGGACGTGCCGTACATCGGCGAGGAATCGATCATGCCGCCGCCGGCTTCGAAGAAGGCCCTGACAACGTCGACGCGCTGGGCGCGGGCGTGCCGGTTGCTGCCGACATCGAAGGTCAGCCACGAGCCCATGCCGACGGCGGCAATGGTCTCGCCGGTCGCCGGGATGGTCCGTGCAAGGCGGGCGTCGGCGTAAAGCAGCTCGGGACCGACCACCGCGGCCGCCAGCCCCGCCGCTGCGCCGGTTGCCAGCACCGTGCGCCGTGACAGCGGGCCTGGTCTGTCTGTGTTCATTTGCGCATCTTTCCTCCGCACCATCCTGCCGGCAGCTAACCAGAGACGCAAGTGCCAGGCAATGCACGTTCGCGTGCTGCGGTTGTCGTGCTTGTGCGGGCGAACGCAAGCTGATAGGCCCGCCTGACCATGACCCTGGCGGTGGACTCAGAACAGGCCATAAAGTACCGGATGGCGCAGCGCGCCACCTGGACCCTGGCCGCAGCGCAGGCGCTTTACAGCGCCGCCACGGTGATCATCATCGCCACCGGCGGACTGGTCGGCACGATGATCGCACCGTCGCCGGCCTGGGCAACGGCACCGATCACCACATTCGTCATCGGTACGGCCCTGTCGACGATACCGGCCGCGCTGCTCATGCGCCGGTTCGGGCGGCGGCCCGGCTTCATGCTCGGCGCCGCATGCGGAACGGTCAGCGCCGTGCTGGCGATCTATGCCATGTACGAGCGCAATTTCGCGCTGTTCTGCTTCGCAACACTGTTGCAGGGAACTTACCAGGCGTTTGCCCAGCAGTTTCGCTTTGCCGCCGTTGATCTCGCCGAGGGCGAATACCGGGCAAAGGCCATCGCCTATGTCATGGCCGGCGGCCTGGCCGGCGGTATTTTCGGCCCGCTGGTCATCATGCATGCCAAAGACCTTCTGGCTCCGGTGCAGTTTGCCGGCAGCTACGCCGTCAGTGCGCTGATGACCGCTGCGGCAATCGCTGTTCTTGCCACACTGCACATCCCCCATGTGCGCCACGAATCAGTTGTCGGCGACGAGCGGCCTTTGAGCGAAATCTTCACCCAGCCCCGCCTGATCGTGGCGATGATCTGCGGCATGGTCTCCTACGGTGTTATGAATTTGGTGATGACCGCATCGCCGATTGCCATGGTGGCCTGCGGGTTTTCCATCGATGACGCCGCCTGGGCCGTCCAGTGGCATGTCGTGGCGATGTACGTGCCGAGCTTCTTCGTCGGCCACCTGATCAATCGGTTCGGCGTGGAAAAGGTGGTCGCCGCCGGCCTGGTGCTGCTGTTGGGTGCCGGCATCGCCGGATTGGCCGGACTGTCGTTCGCCAATTTCTCTATCGGTTTGATTCTTCTCGGCATTGGTTGGAATTTCGGCTTCACCGGCGGCACCGCCATGGTGACCACCTGCTATCGGCCGGCGGAGAAGAACAAGGTCCAGGGGATCAACGATTTCGCCGTCTTTGCTGCCGTCGCCTGCGCCTCGCTGGCCTCCGGCGGCCTGTTGGCGAGCCTGGGCTGGGGGTCGGTCAACGTGGCGCTGTTCCCGATGGTCGGCCTGTGCGTGATCGCGCTGATCTACCTGGCGCTGGCCAGACCGCCGCACTTGGACGAAAGTTGAGCGCCATTGCGGCGGATTGCGACCGAATAGAGGTTGCGAAAGTTGGCCAGTTTTGGCATGTTCCGCGCGATCTTTCATGACCTCATCGGGACGTTAGAGGGGAAAGGCGGTTCGCGAGTTGGATTGGACCGCTGTTTGTAAATCAGGTCTGACACTTAAGACTCAAAACACAAGGATGAAACCATGAGTTCGACACTCTGGCTTGTCATTGCTTGCGGTGTTCTGTCCATCGTTTATGCCATCTGGGCGATTCAGTCCGTCATGGCAGCCGATGCCGGCAACGCCCGCATGCAGGAAATCGCCGGCGCCATTCGTGAAGGCGCCACGGCTTATCTCACCCGTCAGTACACCACCATCGCCATGGTCGGCGCCGTGGTGTTCGTTCTGGCCTGGTGGCTGCTGTCGGCACCGGCGGCGATCGGCTTCCTGATCGGCGCCGTACTGTCCGGTGTGGCCGGCTTTATCGGCATGCTGGTTTCGGTGCGGGCCAATGTGCGCACCGCCCAGGCGGCATCGAAAAGCCTTGGGGCGGGCCTCGGCATTGCCTTCAAGGCCGGCGCCATTACCGGCCTGCTGGTCGCCGGCCTGGCGCTGCTCGGCGTTGCCGTGTACTTCTGGGTGCTGACCGGCCCGATGGGCTTCGGCGCCACCGATCGCACGGTTATCGATGCCCTGGTGGCCCTCGGCTTCGGCGCCTCGCTGATCTCGATCTTCGCCCGTCTCGGCGGCGGTATCTTCACCAAGGGTGCCGACGTTGGCGGCGATCTGGTCGGCAAGGTCGAAGCTGGTATTCCCGAGGACGATCCGCGCAACCCGGCAACCATTGCCGATAACGTCGGCGACAATGTTGGCGACTGCGCCGGCATGGCGGCCGACCTGTTCGAGACCTATGCGGTGACGGTTGTCGCAACCATGGTTCTGGCCTCGATCTTCTTCACCGGTCAGGCTGCCGAAACCCTGATGCTGTTCCCGCTGGTCATCGGCGCGGCCTGCGTTGTGACCTCGATTGCCGGCACCTTCTTTGTCAAGCTCGGCGCCAACAACTCGATCATGGGCGCCCTTTACAAGGGCTTTGTCGCAACCGCTATCATGTCGGCTTTTGCCCTTGCAGCCATCGTTTGGGGCTGGATCGGCGGCGATACGACCTTCACCACGTCGGGCGGTGTAAGCTTCACCGCGCGCCATCTGTTCTATTGCGGACTGGCCGGCCTGGTCGTGACCGGGCTGATCATCTGGGTGACCGAGTACTACACCGGCACCAACTACCGGCCGGTGAAGTCCATCGCCACCGCCTCGCAAACCGGCCACGGCACCAACGTGATCCAGGGCCTTGCGGTTTCGCTTGAAGCAACCGCTATTCCGGCTCTGATCATCATTGCCGGCATTCTGGTGACCTACGCCCTGGCTGGCCTGTTCGGCATTGCCATCGCGGTGACCACCATGCTGGCGCTCGCCGGTTTCGTTGTTGCACTCGATGCCTTCGGTCCGGTGACCGACAACGCCGGCGGCATTGCCGAGATGGCCGAACTGCCATCGGAAGTGCGCGACACCACCGATGCGCTGGACGCCGTCGGCAACACCACCAAGGCGGTGACCAAGGGCTACGCCATCGGCTCGGCCGGGCTTGGCGCACTGGTGCTGTTTGCGGCATATACCGAGGACCTGAAGTTCTTTGCCGCCAACGCAGCCCAGGGCTCGTTCTATGAGGGTGTGACGGTCGACTTCTCGCTGTCCAACCCCTACGTCGTGGTTGGCCTGCTGTTCGGCGGTTTGCTGCCCTACCTGTTCTCAGGCATGGCGATGACCGCGGTCGGCCGGGCCGGTGCTGCGGTCGTCGTCGAGGTGCGTCGCCAGTTCAAGGAAAAGCCGGGCATCATGAAGGGCACCGAAAAGCCCGACTATGGCCGTGCCGTCGACATGCTGACGCGGGCTGCGATCAAGGAAATGGTCATTCCCTCGATGCTGCCGGTGCTGTCGCCGATTGTCTGCTTCTATGCCATCTTCTGGCTCACCGGGTCAAAGGCCGATGCCTTTTCCGCTCTCGGTGCCATGCTGCTCGGCGTCATCGTCAACGGCCTGTTCGTCGCCGTGTCGATGACCGCAGGCGGCGGTGCCTGGGACAACGCCAAGAAGTACATCGAGGACGGCAACTTCGGCGGCAAGGGCTCCGAGGCCCACAAGGCCGCGGTCACCGGCGATACCGTGGGTGATCCCTACAAGGACACCGCCGGCCCGGCCGTCAACCCGATGATCAAGATCACCAACATCGTGGCCTTGCTGCTGCTGGCGGTTCTGGCGCACTAGCCAAAGCCGATTGTGCACAAGAAATGGCCCGCGGAACCGACAAGGTCCCGCGGGCTTCTTTTTTCCTTCCCGCATTCTGGGGCAGGGCACCGGTAGTCGGCTGCCAGGGCCGCCTATTTCCCCGTGGGCTACTGCGGCACCGCCGGGTCGAAGCGGCCGATGTTGGAGAACACCTGCTGCAGGATGGTGAGTTCCTTGCCGCGCGTCGGCGTCTCGCGCGAGTTGATGTTGATGACCTGGCCGTCTTCGAGCCCGTAATGGGCGAAACTCTCGAGCTGGTCGATCTGGCTGAAGCGCAGGGCGAGCACCTTGCGGTCGACCTCCTTGGGGTCGAGGAAGCCCTGCTGCTCGACGACGCTGGAGATGTAGTAGTAGCTGTCGCCGGCGTGGTTGACCGTGGCGGTGGTCGAGGGCGAACCGAGCAGACCCTCGACTTCGGTCTTCGACATGCCGATTTGCAGCTGCTGCAGGTCGGACTGGCGCGGCAGGTAGCCACGGTGGTCGATCGTCGGCGAACAGGCGCCAAGAAACGCCGTGACCCCCAGGCCAAGCAATGCTAACAGGCGCATGCGGCTTTTGATGCTCAACGGTGTTTGCTCCTTCAGGCCGCGCGGGCGGTTTGGCTCAGGTCCGGTTGCGGAACCCAAGGACGGCCCGCCGCACCTACGGTTCTATGTACGTTTTGGTCGATGATGGCAACGTTCTTCAAGAAGCTTTTTGGCAGCGACGCCCACCTCACCAACGAACGGGTGATGTACGAGGCGATTGTGGCGCAGGCGCGGCAGCCGTGGTTCTACGCCGACCTCCAGGTGCCCGACACCGTGAGCGGTCGCTTCGACATGATTGCCTTGCACGGTTTCCTGGTCATGGAGCGGCTCAGCGAAGGTGGCGAGGCGGAAATGGCCATGTCCCAGGCGCTGTTCGATGAGACCTTCCGCGACATGGACCGCTCGCTGCGCGAAATGGGCGTCGGCGATACCTCGGTCGGCAAGCGGGTGCGCAAGATGGCCGAGGTGTTCTATGGCCGCGCCGAGGTCTATCGCGCCGCACTGGCCCAGGCCACCGACGACGAACTGCGCACCGCCGTTGCCCGCAATGTCTATGCCGGCGAAGCGCCGCCGGATTGCGCGGGCCGGCTTGCGCGCTATATTCGTCAGGCACAGGACGCCCTGTCGGCATCGGACTTGAACGAACTGATGCACGGCACTGTCCGGTTTCCGCAGCCAGGAGCCGACGCATGAACGACAACACCGATAGCGAGCCGCCGTTTTCGCGGCTGGTCGAAATTGACAAGATCCCGTCGCAGGGCACGAACGAACGCATCGAAGCCAATCGCGAGGAATGTGCCCGGCTGGCCGATTTGCTGCAGTTGCAGGCAATTGCCGGCCTCACGGCGGATGTGCAGATCACGCCCTGGCGCAAGCAGGGTTTCAAGGTCGCCGGCAGCTTTCGCGCCGCGGTGCGCCAGGTGTGCGTGGTGACGCTCGATCCCTTTGACAGCGTGATCGAGGACCAGGTCGAGCGCTACTACCTGCGCGGCAACATGCCGGGCCCCGATGCCCGGGTGGTCACCATCGACGCGCTCGACGATGAAGATACCGAGGCACTAAAAGGCAATGTCATCGATGCCGGCGAGCTGATTCGCGAAAGTTTGACGCTGGCGCTCGATCCCTATCCGCGCAAACCCGGCGCCACCTTCGAGGGCCTGCCACCGCCCGCCGAAGAAGACCGGGAAAACCCGTTTGCCGTCCTCAAGCAGCTGAAGCGGCCAAATTGACGTCCGGGTGCCGATATTTCTGTTGTAACATCATGGTGAGCGGCTATTGTCGCGCGGCCTGTGGGAACGCATGAAAGGCGTATTGAGGGGCAGGCAAGACTGCATGAAGCAAGACCTGGTGATATCCGTCGACGCCATGGGCGGCGACCTCGGCCCGGAGATGGTTATTCCGGGCGTGGACATCTCGCTTGAGCGCCACCCCGGGCTGCGCCTGATCCTGTTCGGCGATGAGCAGCAGATCGCGCCGCTGCTCGAAAAGTATCCGCGCGTGCGCGAACGCAGCGAGCTCGTCCACACCGATGTCTGGGTCAACATGGACGACAAGCCGAGCCAGGCGCTGCGCCGCGGCCGCCGGGTGTCGAGCATGTGGCTGGCCATCGAGGCGGTCAAGGAACAGCGCGCCAGCGTCGCCATTTCGGCCGGCAACACCGGCGCCTGGATGGTGATGGCCAAATTCGTTCTCAACACCATGCCGGGGATCAGCCGGCCGGCGATGGCGGCCATCTGGCCGACGCTGCGCGGCGAAAGCGTCGTGCTCGATGTCGGCGCGACCATCGGTGCCGACGCCGAGTTGCTGGTTGACTTTGCCATCATGGGCGAGGCCATGGCCCGGTCGCTGTTCGGCATCGAACGCCCAACGGTCGGTTTGCTCAATGTCGGCGTCGAGGAGGTCAAGGGCGTCGAGTATGTGCGCACCGCCGGACGGATGCTGCGCAACTCGCAATTGCCGATCGAATACTACGGCTTCGTCGAGGGCGACGATCTTGGCCGCGGCACCGTCGATGTCGTGGTCACCGAAGGATTTACCGGCAACATCGCCCTGAAGACGGCAGAGGGCACCGCGCGCCAGCTCGCATCCTATCTGCGCGCTGCCATGAGCCGGTCGTGGGTGTCCAAGCTCGGCTATGTGCTGGCCAAGGGCGCCTTTGCCCAGTTGCGCGAGAAGATGGACCCGCGCAACTCCAACGGCGGGGTTTTCCTCGGTCTCAACGGCATCGTCGTGAAAAGCCACGGCGGCACCGATGCCGTTGGCTTTGCCTGCGCCATGGACATCGCCGTCGACATGGCGCGCAACGATCTGGTGCAGAAAATTTCAAAGGATTTGGCGGCGAAACAGTCTTTGATGGAGTTTGTCGAGACTGGAAATGGCGCCGCAAATGGCGCCGCGACGTCGATTGCAGGGGAGAAAGCTTAGCGTGTACATGCGTCACTCAGTCGTGACCGGCCTGGGTATCCAGTTGCCCAAGCGGGTCATGACCAACGCCGAGATGTCCAAACTGGTCGACACCACCGATGAGTGGATTGTCGAGCGCACCGGTATCCGCCAACGCTACATCGCCGGTGACGATGAAAGGACCTCCGACCTGGCCATCGGCGCGGCCAGGGCTGCACTCGCCGATGCCGGCACCGACGCCGGCGAGATCGATCTGATCATCGTTGCCACATCGACGCCCGACAACACCTTTCCAGCAACCGCGACCGCGGTACAGGCCGGCCTGGGCATAACCCACGGTGCCGCCTTCGACGTCCAGGCGGTGTGCTCCGGTTTCGTCTACGCGCTCACGGTCGCCGATAGTTTCATCCGCTGCGGCCAGGCCCACAACGTGCTGGTGATCGGTGCCGAGACCTTTTCGCGCATTCTCGACTGGCAGGACCGCACCACCTGCGTGCTGTTCGGCGACGGCGCCGGTGCCGTCGTGGTCAAGGGTTATGAGGCCGGACAAGCCCCCGGCGACCGCGGTATCATCGCCTGCAAGCTGCGCTCCGACGGTCGCCACAAGGAAAAGCTGTATGTCGACGGTGGCCCCTCCAGCACCGGCACGGTGGGATATCTGCGCATGGAAGGCCGCGAGGTCTTCAAGCACGCCGTCACCAACATCGCCTCGGTGATGCAGGAAACCATGGACGAGGCCGGCGTCGGCGTCGCGGATATCGACCTATTCGTTCCCCACCAGGCCAATGTCCGCATTCTCGACGGCACGGCCCGCAAACTCGGCATCGATCCCGACCGGGTGGTGGTAACCGTCGACAAGCACGGCAACACCTCGGCCGCCTCGATACCGCTTGCGCTCGGTGAGGCCAAGGCGCAAGGCAGGCTGCACCGGGGCGACCTGGTGCTGCTCGAGGCCATGGGCGGCGGCTTCACCTGGGGCGCGGTGCTGTTGCGCTGGTAGAGGGCAGATCCGAGGCCGACTGAATCTAACTCTCAGAACTGTCAACTAAGGCACTGTATTCGCAGTAGCTTCACGATCGGCTATTGACCTTTAGCGAAGATTGCAAGTAGTTTGAATGAAGATGCAAATTGCGGGGAATACCATGCCGGGGAAAACCCTTACGCGTGCGGATTTGAGTGAGGCCATTCATCGTCAGATCGGGTTATCGAGAACCGAGTCATCGGATCTGGTGAAATCCGTCCTCGATATCATGTCGGATACCTTGGTCGAGGGCGAGCAGGTCAAGCTGTCGTCGTTCGGAACGTTCATGGTGCGCGAAAAGCGTGGCCGCATCGGACGCAATCCCAAGACCGGCGAGGAGGTGCCGATCACCCCGCGCCGGGTGCTGGTGTTTCGCCCCAGCCAAGTGATGAAGTCGCAGATCAACAAGTCGGACTGAGCGAACTCGGTATCGACGAAGCGTCACCGCATGACCTGGCACCCGGGCATGCGCTGAAGATGGAGCCGCAGCAATGGACAAGGCCCCAGAAGCCTTCAAGACAATAAGCGAAGCTGCCGAGGAACTCGACGTTCCACAGCATGTGTTGCGGTTTTGGGAAACCCGCTTCTCCCAGATCAAGCCGATGAAGCGCGGCGGTGGCCGCCGCTATTATCGTCCGAATGATATTGATTTGCTTAAGGGAATCCGTTTTCTGCTGTACGGCCAGGGCTACACCATCCGCGGCGTCCAGCGCATCCTGCGCGAAAACGGCGTCGCCGATGTCGCCGCCATCGGCCGCGGCGAGCTGGCCCCCGACAGTTTTGCCCCACCGCAAAAGGCGCAGGCCGAACGGGTGGCCAAGGTGGTGCGGGCCGAGGATGACGCGGCCAAGGACGA
>JAHEJE010000052.1:0-1260 GCA_024639035.1 Alphaproteobacteria bacterium | reverse complement strand
AATCGGCTTTTGCATTGCCGGCATGAATGCTGTAGGCAGATGCCAGTCGGAGCGTAGCGCAGCCCGGTAGCGCACTACTCTGGGGGAGTAGGGGTCGCTGGTTCGAATCCAGTCGCTCCGACCATTTTTCCAAAAAACTCAGTTTGGCGCGAACTTGCCCCGGTGCGGCAGATAGGTCGCAGCCCCCAGGCCCCACACCACGCCGAGCAGCAGATAGAAGTGCCGCCAGTGATCGGTGTCGATCTGAACGCCCTGCAGAATGGTGGCGAGAAGCACCGAAACGGCGGGAATGGCGAAGTGCCGGTACGGCGAGGCGGTGAACACCGCGCGCCAGCTCACCGCCAGCGTCGCGACGATCAACAGCAGATAAGACAGCCCGCCGAGCCAGCCGTAGGCGGCAAAGGCGTTGACATAGACATTGTGCGGGTCCTGGCCGAGGGTGCGGGCATAGCCGTACGGCCCCAGCCCGTTGGGCGACTGGATGAGCAGCGAAAGGCTGCGCAACTGGGTGCCGAACCGGCCGCGCTCGCCACCGTCATAGGGCTGGATGAACGACGCCCGCTCCAGGAAGAAGGCGCGGATGTCGGGGAACGACAACACGAAGGTGAGCAGCGCTGCGACCAGGATGACCCCGGCAATGGCACTGAGCACCAGCCGGCTGCGCAATCGCAACGATGTCGACATGATGAACGAAAACAGGAAGATCAGGACGATCGAAACGATCATGTTCATCCACGCGCCGCGCGAGAACGCCATGAACAGCGCCGCCAGGATGAGCATCAGGATCGCTAACGACCACAGCCGCCAGCGCACCGTGCCGGTGGCGAACCGGTAGATCAGGACCGCGGCCGGAAACACCAGGAACGTGCTGAAGACATTCGGATCCTTGAACGTGGCCTGGGCGCGCCCGATCGGCGCCATGGTGTCGGCCATACCGGCAATGTCGAGGTAGCCGAGCAGGCCGAGCATCGCCGCTGGGATGGCGGCGAAGATGTAGGCGTTCTGGATCACCCTCATGGTGCGCTGCGGATTGGCCAGCACCGCGCAGGCAAAGAAGATCGCCGTCGCCGCCATGTAGAACGATATGGCGGTGAACTGGATCGTCTTGGGCAGGTGCGCGACCTGGCCGACACTCATCGCACCGCCGATATTGTACAAGAGCAGGAACACCACCAACGGCACCAGGATGCGGCTGACCGCCATGCCGGCCGGCAGGAACAGCAACAGGGTGACAACGAACAGGATTTCGTAAGGCGCCGG
>JAHEJE010000051.1 GCA_024639035.1 Alphaproteobacteria bacterium | reverse complement strand
CCGAACCGCATCGGCGCGGCCTGGAGCCGGGCGCTGGCGCGGATGGACAACGAGCTGCCGCTCTATGCCTTCTGCGATCAGGGTGCACTCAAATGCCCGAAGAATTTCCAGAACTGGCGACGCCTGGTGGCAAAGCTGCGCCAGCATAGAGGATATGACCTGCTGCAGGCACTCAACAGCGGGGTCAACGCGCTGGTTGCGCACAGCGACGATGCCGACACCTTCGGCACTTCAGACCATTGGGCGAGCCCGATGGAATTCCTCGAGGCCGGCGGCGATTGCGAAGACTATACGATCCTGAAATACGCGACCCTGGTGGAGCTTGGACTGGCCGAGCGGGACATGCGGATCGTGGTCGTGAAGGACACCCGGCGTAATCGCGGCCATGCGGTGCTTTCGGTGCGGACGCCGAGAGGAGAGATGATTCTCGACAACCTCAACGATGCGGTGCGGCCGGACACGACCATCCCACACTACAAGCCGTTCTATTCCCTGAACCGTCATCAGCACTACCTGCACATCGCGGCCCGGCTGAGCCGGCAGGGTTAGAGTACTTTTCGATCATTCAGTCGCAAAAAGACCGCCGACGGCATGCCGTCAGCGGTCCCTTCATTTCTTCGTCTGTCCACCCGGTGTTGCCGGGCTACGATGCACTCAGTGCATCAGCAGGCGCATTCTGCTGTAGTAGCAGTCGCATTGACTGATCTGTTCGGCGTTGGCTTCACCGTGCTTGAGAAAACCGACCGCCTTGGCGCAGCTTACCTTGGCTTCGCTGGCCCAGGTGAAAAGCTGGCTCTGATTGTAGACCACCGACTGGCGCTCGGAAACTTCAAGCGAGTGGTCATACTTCTGGTGCACCGCCGAGACCATCTCCTCGCGCGGCAGGTCCAGCATCGGCGAGGTAAATGCGCGAATGCATTGTGTCGCCCCATGCGTGTTCTGATTGACAAAATCAGCCGCCTGCCCGGGAACAACTGCCCAGCCAAGCATCATACCAAGCGCAACAGCGGCCATACGTTTGGTCATCATCCCTCCAGCCCCTTCAAATTCAAACAGGGTAATCCTCGATAGTCTACTCTATAGCACCCTGAGATCAGACGACAACATTGGAATTTCGAACGTTGCGGCAAATTCACTGTTTGTTGCAGTTGCGCAACGCTATCCGAGCTTCCGATTATGCTTGGATCGGGTGGAATATCTGCGCATCATCAACCGGTTAACCAGCCGCGGCGGCAGCCTTCATGCGCCCGCTGCGCGCCTTCAGGGCCTGCAACACCTTGTCCTTGGGACCATCGGCGGCAACCTTGCCGTTGGCGACGACGACCAGCCGGTCGACAAGATCGAGCATGCTGTAGCGATGGGTCGAGAGAATCACCGTCTGACCTTCGTCGAACGCCTCGCGCAGGTGCTTGATCAGCACCCGCTCGCTGGCCAGGTCCATCGAGCCGGAGGGCTCGTCGAGAAAAATGATCTGCGGTTCGAGCAGCAGGATCCGCGCCAGGGCGACGGCCTGTTTCTGGCCGCCGGACAGCAAAGACCCACGCTCGCCGATCGGCATGTCGAAGCCGGAAGGATGCTTGTTTGCGAAATCGTCAACCCCGGCAAGCTGGCAGGCGCGAACCATCTGTTCATCGGTCGCATCGGGCATGCCCATCAGGATATTGGAGCGAAGCGTGCCGAAGAACAGGTCCGAATCCTGGGCGACGACGCCGACGGCACTGCGCAGCTCATAAGGATGATACTGGCGGATATCGATGCCGTCGATCAGGATCGAGCCGCTCTGAGCCTCGTAAATTCCGCCCAGCAAACGGCCGATTGTCGTCTTGCCGGAGCCGATCTTGCCGATGATGCCGACGCGCTCGCCAGGCTTGATGGTCAGGCTGAAATCGCTGATGGCGGGGTTCGGTGCGCCGGGATAGGAAAATTCGATGGCGTTGAATTCGATCCTGCCGTCGGTGATGGCCTGCGAGACGAACTTCTTGCCGTCGGGCCGTTCGCTTTCCATGGCCATCAATTCATTGAGCGTCTTGAGTGCCGCGAACGATTGCTGCGACTTGGCCACCAGCGTGGCGAACTGGCCGAACGGTGCCACGCTGCGCCCGCCGAGAATGACACAGGCGATGATCGCGCCCATGGAGACCTCGCCGGCGTCGAACAGATAGGCGCCGACGATCACGATCCCGACGGTAACCAGTTGTTGGACCGCAACCGTCATGTTCAGGATCAGGGCCTGAATGCGCCGGGCTTTTTCCAGCGTCGATGCGGTGCGGCCGACGAGCCGTTCCCAGATCCGCTGCAGGGCGCCTTCGGCACGAATTGTCTTGATCGTCTCGAGCGCGCCGATCGACTCGACCAGCAGCGAATGGCGATAGGCAGACTCGGCCAGTGTCTTTTGCGCCGCCTTGCGCAACGGGAACTGCAGGATCAAGCCGATGGCCAGAACGATGACGGCAGCGACAGCGGGGATAAGTGCGATCGGGCCGCCGATCTTGTAGATCACGAACAGGAACAACGCGAAGAAGGCAATATCGGTCACCGTCGCCAGCGAACCGGAGGTGAAGAACTCGCGAACAGAATCGAACTCGCGAAGCTGGTTTGCGAAACTGCCGGTGGTATTCGGCCGATTGCTCAGGCGAATGCTCATGACGTGCTCGAATATGCGGCCGGACAGCAGCACGTCGGCGCGCCGTCCGGCAGCGTCGATGAGCCAGCCGCGCAACGAGCGCAGCGCGAGGTCGAAGAGTATCGCCAGGCCGATACCGGCGGCCAGAACCCACAAGGTGTAAATCGCCTTGTTGGGCAGCACCCGGTCGTAGACGTTCATGATGAACAGCGGCGAGGCCAGCGCCAGGATGTTGATGAATGCAGCAGCAAAAATCACCTGCAGATAGGATGGCCACAGTTTGCGGACCACGCCCCAGAACCAGTGACCCGGCACGTGAATGCTGGCGTCGCCGCTGCGGGTTTCGACATCGAGCTGCGGCTTGATCAGAATGGCGCGGCCGGTATAGGCATCCTCAAGATCCTGCAGCCGGGTCGTGGCGTAGGATTGGGTCAGGGGATCGAATATCTCGAAGGTACGTTTGGAGAGCTTCCTGACCACGACACAGGCGTCCTGGTCTTCCAGCAGCAGCACCGCCGGCAGCGTGATCGGGTTCAGTTTGCTGAGCGGGCGCTTCAGCACTTTCGCGGCGTAGCCGGCGCGGGCTGCGGCGCGCTCGAACAGCGCCGGCGTCAAGCGGCCCTCGACCAAGGGTAGACCGGCGGTTACGGTTTCGGCAGAAACCGCCCTGTCGTGGAAAGCCGCGACCGCTATCAAGCAGTTCAAAAGCGGATCGGGTTCGGCACCGAAGGTGTCGATTTGAGGCCTCTCCAAAACTGTCTCCCGTGCCGTATCAAAACTACATGAGCGTAGTTTGATTCTACTTCAAAATCCGCGTCTTGTCCAAAAGCATTGAATTCGAATGCTACGGCCCAATGCAAAACGCGCCCATAGCAGGGCGCGTTGATTGCTGCAGGTTCGCAACTGCTTTTGTGCCGTGCGACCGATAGCCTAGTAGAGCGGTCCGATCGATCCATCGCGCTTGGGCGAATACCGCGACTGGGTTTCAGCCGGCGGCGTCGGCGGTACCTTGGCCTGCTCGCGTGCATAGGCGTCCGAGGCGCTCGCCGCCTTCACGCCCATGGTGCGCAGCAACGTGCCGGTCGATGCGAGCACGCGGTACTCGGCGAATTTCACCGCGGCATTGGCGGTCTCCACCGCAATCTGCGCCGAAACGCGGGTGTTTTGCGTATCCAGCAGATCGAGCAGCGAACGCTGGCCGATGTTGAACTGTTCGGTGTAGGAGCGCACCAGTTGAAGGATGGCACCGTGCTGGCGGCGCAGTTCGGCCAGGCGACGGCGCTGTTCATCGCGCCGGTCCCAGGACAGGCGAACCGCCTCTTCCACTTCGCGGGTGATGCGATGCAGGCGCATGCGCTGCTCATCGACGCGGCGGATCTGCTCCTGCCGGTTGGCGGTATCGATACCGCCGTTGTAGATGTTCCAGCTCATCACGACATTGGCCTGCAGGTCGTGGTCATGGCCACGGAAGCCACCGAGATCATCGCCGGCGCGGGCACGTCCCTCCAAAGTGAACTTCGGGTAGTAGCGCGATTCAGCGGCCTTCACCAAAGCTGTCGCGGCATCGATATCCGCCTTGGCCAGCTTCACCGACGGGTGGCTGGATCTGGCAAGACCGATGGCGTGCGACTTGGTCGGCGGCAAAGATTTTGAAACGCGGCGGGGAACCGAGACCTTGCCGGAGGCACGGCCAACGAGCCGAATGAAGCGGGCTTCGGCCGCCTTCAGCTCTTCGCGCGCTTCGGCGACACGGGCGTTGGCTGCAAACAGCCGTTCTTGCGCCTGCTGGCGATCCGCGACGCTGAGTGAACCCTCATCGGCGCCTTCGCCGATCCGGCCAAGCAGCCCACGGTGGTAGGACACATTGTTGACCGAGATGCTGACAACCCGGCGCAGGCGGATGATGTCGAGATATTCACGAATGACCGCCAGGGCGATGAATTCCGAGCGCTCGAAGACCCGGTGCGAGGCCCCGTCTACCCGCGATGCCTGACGTTCGACTTCGGCGTCGGTGCCAAAGCCATCAAACAGCAACTGCCTGATGACCACGTTACCTTCCTTGCGGAAAAAAACATGGTCATTGTCTCCGGTCTGGTGGGTTGACCGGCTGTCGCGGAGTTCAGCCCCCAAGCTGCCCTCAAGATCGATGCGCGGCAGGTAAAGCCCCCTTCCCTGGCGCAGTTCGAATTCGATCGCCTCGCGATTGGCGATGGCTTCACCGATTTCCGGATTGCTGTCGACGGCGATCCGCACGGCATCGGACATAGACATCGCATATGCGCCTGTCGCCGCCACCACGCTGACGGCCATTACAGACGCCGCGGATGCCAGTAATTTCTGAAGTCGCATCACCATCTCTCCACACCCCGAAGATTTTCAGACTCGATATATGTTCGCCAACTTACGGTGCGTACCACAACCGGTCAAACTGGTTTTGGCATCGTTTGGACACAAAGCGGACTGAATCTCTTCCCTTGTGGCAACTATGCAACAAAAAATGATCACCCAACCCCACATTGCCGCGCCCAAACCAACCCACACCGGCAGTCGGCACCCCACTCTCATAGCATGGTCAGGGCTGTTCATCCCTGTCTACTTTGCCGTTTGGTAAGTATTTGATTAAAATTGTTTCTATACAATGCAATGGGTGAGCGCGGCTAACCCCAAGCTACGGCTTGAACGCTACCAAACGAGTGCCGGAACCTGTTCTTCCATGATCTCTTCGATTCGCCTAACTGTGCCGCGGGAGGTGCCTGGCGGCAGTCCTGCCGGGTCGTACATGCCGATCTCGGCGATCTCCCGAGTGGGCAGCAACGGCAACGTCTGGTGCCAGTTTCTGGCCGTGTAAACAAGCACATGGTCACGGCGCGATGCGGCCTGATTGGCGTAAACGCCGAACAGTTCAGGGGCCTCGCGCAGGGTGATGCCGGCCTCTTCGACCAGTTCCTTTGCGACCGCCTGGAGGGCTGTTTCACCGGGTTCGACGCCGCCACCCGGCAAGTGCCAACCCGGCGTGTAGGTATGCTTGACCAGGCATATGCGGCCGTCCACGTCGAATGCTGCGCAGCGCACGCCCAAGGTCATGCCACGCGACAAGAGCCAGTACGGAAACAACGCGGGCTTCAGTCTCGGCCCAAGGAGAGCCAACAGGTTACCGGCCATGCGTTTGCACCCAGAAATCGTTTTTGGGAACGCGGCTCTAGGCCTGCTTGCGCAGGGCGCCGCGCGCCTGTGAAAGTTCAGCCGTGGTGTGGCTCAGCCGGCTGGCCAGCTCGCGCATGACCTCGATGCCCATCTCCGGGAACTCCCGGATCAGGCGGAGGAAGTGCTCCTTTTCGATCTTCAGCACTTCAAGTTCAGTGGCTGCCTTGACCGTCGCGGTGCGAGGGATGTCGCACAAGATGGCGATTTCACCGATGATCGCGTTCTGGCCAACGGTTGCCACCGGCACCTCGCCCTGCGGCGTTTCGGCCAGAACCGAGGCCTCGCCGGTGATCAAGACATAGGCGGCGTCGCCGGCGTCGCCCTGGCGAAACATGGTTTGCTGCGGTTGATACGACATCCTTTCGGAGGTGAACGCCAGCAACTTCAATTTCGCCGGATCAATTTGCGAAAACAACGGCACCCGCTTCAGCAGGTCAACTTCATCTTTAAGTCCCATGATCCCTTACCCTTACTCTCAGTAGAAACAATTCTCAATTCACGTCAGAAGTTTGGTGAACACACCTTCCTTCTTCAAAAGCTCCGACGGCCGGCCCTGTTCGACCAAATGGCCATCGGCCATCACCAGTATGCGTTCGAATTCCACGGCCATGTCGGCGTTGGCCACGACCCAGACCACGCCGCGGTCGCTGGCTTTGGCGTCTTCCAGCACCTGCGAGATTATCTGCGACTGGCTTTGCCGGTCGAGGGCAGTCAGCGGCCGGTTCAGAACCAGCATGTCCGGCCGTTTGATCAGAGTGCGGGCCAGCATCACCTTCTGGCGCTGGCCGCTCGACAGGCGCTTGCCGCCGCTGCCGACATTGAAATCGAGCCCGACATCGAGCACCGCATCGTGGAGCTGATGTTCCTCAAGAACGCTGCGGACCAGATCGATGATCCGCTCGGGCCCGCCGGCGACGCCATAGGCAATGCGTCCGGACAGGATGTTGTCCTGCACCGAGGCGGCCCGGTTGTAGGTCTCCGGGTCGTAGAATTCGATTGCGCCGGACAGCGTCTGCGGCATGCGGGCGCGAAAGGCCTGGCGCGCGACCAGGATGTCGTTGCGCAGATCGTCGTCCAGCAGCCCGAGGCGATGGCGGGGCTCGATGTACTGGAACGGCAGGCGCATGATCAGACGCCGGTCGGCGTCCGAAGCGGTGCCATAGGTCAGGTTCTGGATCCGCGACAATGCGGCCTGATAGTCAGGGATATGATCCGCGGTCATGAAGCTCAACTGCTCGAAGAACGGATGGTCGGGTGGCAGATCGGCAAACAGTTCGATGGCCGTATCGGCTATCTCGCGGCCCATCTCGAAGAGGCGCTCGTCAAGGCCATCGGCCGCGAGGATGGAGCGGATATATTCATTGTCGCCCAGGGCCTCGTATGACAGCTCGTCCGTTTCCGGCGTACCGAACAGCAGGTTCTCGCCAATGGTGGCCTGCTTGGAGTATTTTTCGGGGTCGAACTGCTCGACGAGACCGGCATATTCCTCATCGCGCAGGCGTGCGCGCAGGCCGCGGCGGGCATTCAGGATCTGCTCGATCAGGTCGGCACGCTCGTCGACGTCCACAAGCCCGCGCAGGCCCAGGTTCAGCAAGTCCGCCTCAAGCTGGACCGTCACCAGCACCTTCTTGATCTGTTGCAGCAGGTCGTCGGCGGATTTCGCACCCACGGCCTCATAATCGATCCAGTCCTGGGTCACGTCTTCGATTGAATTGCCGGTGCGCTTGGCCTCGACGATCTCCCATTCGCGTTCCTTGCTCGGGTTTTCAGAAGACCCGCTCTGCGCGCTCGGTGCATATTTGACGGAATACAGCAGGTTGTCGCGCAGGCTGCCCTGGATCAACGGCGCATCCGAGCCGGCATAGCCGATCCGGCGGCCGGTCACGGCTTCTGAAAGTGCGTCCAGATCGTTACCGGAAAGGGCTATCTTGCCCGAGGTCGGCATCAACAGTCGCGCCAGCGCCTCGGCAAGATAATCGGCGCCGCTGTTCAGGCCACCGACGATCGCCACCCGCTCCTTCAGATCGACGGACAGCGAAACCCGCTCGAGCAGCTTGCTGCCGGATTCGTCGTAGACCGAAAGGCCGGTCAGGTTGAACCCTTCGGCGAGAGGCTCGACATGACCGCGAACCAGCGGCTGGGTGTCGGGAGGGATCATGTTGTCGGCAGAGAACTGTTCGATAACCTGGGTGTATTTGACCTGAACATCGAGCCGCTGCTGGTCCCAGTCGATCAGTTCCTTGATCGGCGAGGGCAGATCCTTGTAGGCGGCGATCACAGCGACCAGCTGACCGATATCGAGACGGCCGGTGAGGGCGAAGTAGCCACCGATCATGTAGAACAGGAACGGGGTCAGCTGGGCGAGGAAGTTATTGAGGAACTTGACGAAAAACTTGCGCTGGAAGATCTCGTAGCGGATCTTGAATATCCGGCCGAGCCGGTGGGAGATGTCGGCACGCTCGTAGTTGGACATGTCGTTGACGTGGACGCTGGATATGCCGTCGACGATTTCGCCGACGCGGCCGGCCAGCTCGCGGGCCGTCAACTGACGCTGGCGGCCCAACTCGATCAGCCGTCGGCGCAGCCGCGGTATGAGGATGGCCTGGGCCGCGACAATACCGCCGGCGATCAGGCCGAGCCAGAAGCTCTGCAGCATGATGAACGCCATGGCGGTGATCGCCTGGCCGCCGAGGAACACCGGCTGGACGAAGGCGTCGCCGATAAACCCGCCGAGCGGCTCGACCTCATCCTTGACCATGGTCGCCACTTCGGCCGGCTTGACCCGTCGGAAATGGGTCATCGGGAAGCGCAGCACCCGGTCCAGCAACTCAAAGCGCAGCCGGCGCAGCATGCGTTCGCCGAGCCGGCCCTTGTAGGTGTTGATGTAGAACTTGAACAAGCCGTTGACGCAGACCAGCGCCAGGAAGGTCAGGCTGAGGGCGAACAGCATGCCGAAGCGGTCGAGCGCAAAGCCTTCGAACAGTGTGAAAGAGCCGCCGCCGAACAGCCAATCGGGCAAATCTAACACAAACATCAGGAACGGCGCGGTCGTACTGTCAGTGAAACCTTCACCGCCCTGGATCGGGCCGTTGACGATCCGCTTGGGCAGTTCGAGGGCCAGGAAATAGGTTGGCATTGCCGCAAGCACGACCCATAGCACCCACACCTGCTGCAGCCGGGTATGCTTCCACACATATCGGAACAGATTGGGTTCCATGCGTTGCCGGGGTCCCTGAAGCTAGCGTTTCAACGGCCCGGCCATACGCCGTGCTGTCGGTAAAAAGTTCCTGTCAACCTGCCACAGAATAAGCAACCGGGCGCTGGCTGCAAGCGGTATCCGCTGTTGGCGAATTTGCTGAATGCCGATGCTGGTTTCGTAAATCGCACCTGAGCCGGGGCCGTACTATGCCGATGAATGCAGTTTCAACAAGGCTTGCGCAGTTCCGGCAGCGCCGCCGAGATCGATGTCCGGGCGCTGAAAATCGGTTTTGGCCACCTGCCGCAGCGACTGCAAAAGGCTGTCCGGTGTCAGGTCCTGCTCGCTCAGCGCGGCCATGGCGCCCAAGGCCGTGAGCTTGCCGGCGCGCAGGGATTGCTCGCTTTCGCCGTGCTGGGCAAAGGGCACCACCAGCGCGCGGCACCGGGCCTGAAGAATGTCGGCCACGGTGTTGTAGCCGGCCTGCGATATCGACAGCCTGGCGGCCTTGAGCAGCGCGCGGAAGTCTTGCCGGGCCTCCTCGATCACGACCCCCTCGCCGGCTCCTGCCTCCAGTGCCTGGCGGGCATCGGCGTCGAAATTGGGACCGACGAGAAAGCACCAGCGGTCGGCGGCATAGGGACTGCCCGGCCTTGCCTGCAGAGCGCAGCGCATGAGCGCGCCGCCGACAACGCCGCCGCCGGCGGAGACGATGACGTCGTGCGATTTGCCCTCAAGCGGGCCTGGCGGCGCCGAAACGATACCGGTGTAGACGACCTTGCTACGCAGCTCGGCGACAAGCGGAAAGGTCTCTTCCAATGTGACCAGCCCAGCATCGCCATGCACCAGAATGGCATCGAAATAGCGGTTGCACATCTCCACCGTCTCGCGGTGGCGCTTGATCGCCCGCTGTTGCAGGATGTCGCGAAGCGAACAGGCGATGACCGGGGCGGGCTGCCGCTGCACGGCGACCTCAAGCAACGGTAGCAGTTCAAAGCGCATCTGGCGGCGGCCGAAGGGAAAGGCCTCGATGAGCACCACGTCCGGTTCGAAGTCGTTGAAAAGTTCGATCAGCCGGTCTCGGCGTGCGGTGCGAAAGGTATCGTCGATGGGCCGGCCGGCGGCATCAACGAGTTCGGCGAAGCCCTTCGGCCCGGCGGCGACGGGCGGCAGTTGCGCGACATCCATGCCGGGGCCCGGGAAGCCCAGAACGGGATTGCCGCCGAGCACCAGCTTTACCCTGGCGCCGGACTTGACCAGCGCCCGGGCAATCAGGCTGGCCCGTGCCAGATGACCGATCCCGAGGAGATGCTGAACGTAGAACAGGACCTTCATTGCCGCGCCGGCGCCCGCGTCGGCCTTACCCCCGGCGGCAGGACGCTTTCAAACAACCCGGTGAGCATGGCGATGCTGGTGCGGACGTCGAACTGGCTGCGCACCTTGGCCTGCCCGGCGGTGCCGAGGCGGCGGCGCAGGGTCGGATCGGCAATGCATGCTTGCAGCGCCCCGGCAAGCGCGGCCGGATCATCGGGCGGCGCGAGCAGGCCGGTCTCGCCGTCGTCGATCAGCTCGGGCACACCCGAGACATCGGTGGAGACGCAGCACACGGCCTGGCTCTGGGCCTCCATGATGACATTCGGCAAGCCGTCGCGGTCGCCGTCGGCGGCTATCCGGCACGGCAGGACGAAGAGATCGGCAGACCGGTAGTTTTCGAGGACAGTGGCTTGATCCTGGGCGCCCAGCCAATCGATGCGGCCCGACAGGCCAAGGTCATCGGCGCGCGCCTTGAGGTCGTCGATCAGGCCGCCGCCGCCAATGTGGACCAGGCGCCAGTTCAGCTCGCGTGGCACTTGCGCCAGGGCGTCGAGCAGGACGTCGAGACCCTTCTTCTCCACCGCCCGGCACACACACAGCATGCGCACTGGCTTTGTCTCATCACTGCCATCACGGTCTCGCTGCTCCGTTGGAGGGCTCTTGAAGCGCTCGAGATCGAGACCGTGGTAGCTGAGATGAACCGTCTGCGGGGCGCGGGCCAGCGCGCGCAGATGCTGCCAGCCGACCCTGGTGCAGGTCACCACCCAGCGGGCCGCGGCCAGCTTGGCCCTCAGGTCGGCCGCCGGCGAAGTCCAGATGTCCTTGGCATGGGCCGAACAGGTCCAGGGCAGCCCGGTCACAAGACTGGCATAAAGCGCCACCGAGGCCGGGGTATGGATGAAATGGGCGTGCAGGTGCACGGTGTTTCGCGGCAGTTCGTCGGCCAGCACCAGCGCCTGGCCAAACCGGCGAAACCTGTTGCGGGACATGTCGAACGGCAGATCGGCCAGCCACCTGGCCAGGGCACGCCAGTATCCCTTGAACCTGTGGCACCGCAACCAGGCCCGAAGGACCCGCACCGGCTCGTCGTGCAGATATTCCGGCAAATAGGTGACCGGGGCGGAGATCTCGTCGTGGATCGGGTGCCGCTTGACGTCGGTGGGATGGCGCATGGAAATCAGATGCAGGTCATAGCCGGCCCGTTCCAGCCCCAGCAATTCCTGCGCGATGAAGGTTTCCGAAAGACGCGGATAGCCTTTCAGGACAATGGCAATCTGGCCGGTCATCGACTTGTAAACTGTCAGTACCCGCC